>DAIRCS010000009.1:0-43702 GCA_036796555.1 Rhodoblastus sp.
GCGGTCGCGTTGTGCACGACGTCGGCGCGGAAGAAGGAGGGGCAGAGCACGGCGGCGTCCGCCACCTCGCCGCAATTGCCGCAGCCGACGCAGGAATTGTCGATCGCCGCGACTGGGTCGTCGCGCAGGGGATCGTCGAGCTTTTTCACGGACAGCGACGGACAGCCGGACAGCCGCATGCAGGCGTGATCGCCGGTGCACACGTCCTCGTCGACGCCGAAGCGCTCCTTCACGACGCGCGCGCCGTCGCGCACCGCCTTGTCGATCTGCGGGCGCACGCGGCGCTGTTTGTTGAGCATGCATTCGGAGGAGGCGACGATGATCTTCGGTCCTTCCTCCTTCGTCGTCAGCGCCTCCTTCAGCGTGTCGCGCAGGCGGCCGACGTCGTAGGTGCGGTCGATCTGGCGCACCCATTTGCCGCCGATGCCCTTCACCGCCTTCACGATCGAATTGTTGGTCGCGCGCCGCGGGCTTTTCGCGCGGGAGGAGAGGATGTCCTGGCCGCCCGTCGCGGAGGTGTAGAAATTGTCGACGATGAGGAAGACGCCGTCATGCTTGTTGAAGACGGCGTTGCCGATGCCGCTGGTGAGGCCGTTATGCCAGAAGCCGCCGTCGCCCATGACGGAAATCGAGCGCTTGTTCGCCTTGACGTTGAAGGCCGAGGCCGACGCCGGTCCGAGGCCGAAGCCCATGGTCGTCGCGCCGATGTTGAACGGTGGCAGGATCGAGAAGAGATGACAGCCGATATCGGCGGAGACGTGATGCAGGCCGAGCTCCTGCTCGACCAGCTTCATCGCCGCGAAGACGGGACGCTCGGGACAGCCGGTGCACAGGCCCGGCGGGCGCTCGGGCACGGTCTGCTTCAGCTTCTGCACTTCGGCGAGCGCGAGCACAGGCGCCGGGTCTGGCGCGGGCGGCCGGTTGCCGAGCAGGCGAGGTTCGCTTTCCTTGATGAAGGTCCGCAGGCCGTTCAGCAGGACCTGCGACGTGTAGTCGCCCGCCATCGGCAGAATGTCCTTGCCACGCACGCGCGCGGCGATCCCGCGCCGACGCAGCGCGGTGTTGACGGCCTGCTCGATATATTCGGGCTGGCCTTCCTCGGCCACGACGACGTGATCCTTGTCGCGGCAGAACGCCTCGAGCTCGTCCTCGATCACGGGATAGGTCACGTTCATCACGTAGAGCGGAACCTGCGTGCGGCCGTAGGCGTCGCTCAGGCCGAGATATTGCAGCGCGCGGATGACGTTGTTGTACATGCCGCCCTGCAGGACGATCCCGACCCTGGCGTCCGCCGGCCCCATGAATTCGTTCAGCTTGTGCCGTTTCACGAATTCGATCGCCGCCGGAAAGCGCTTGGCGATCTTCTCGCGCTCGTGCTCGTAGGCCGCCGGCGGCAGGACGATGCGGCCAAGATCGCGGACCGGATTTTCGAGCGCGTCCTTGATGGTGAAGGACGGGCGCACATTGTCCTTCGTCTTGAACGCGCCATGCATGTGGCAGGCGCGCACGCGCACTTCCAGCATGACCGGCGTATTGGAGGCTTCGGACAGTTCGAAGCCCTTCTCGATCATGTTGACGATGCATTCGTGATCGGGGCGCGGATCGAGCAGCCAGATCTGCGACTTCATCGCGAAGGCGTGGGTGCGCTCCTGCATGATGGAGGAGCCCTCGCCGTAATCCTCGCCGACGATGACCATGGCGCCGCCGGTGACGCCGCCCGACGCCAGGTTGGCGAGCGCGTCCGAGGCCACGTTGGTGCCGACCGTCGATTTCCAGGCGACGGCGCCGCGCAGCGGATACATGACGGAGGCCGAGAGCATGGCGGCGGCGGCGGCCTCGTTGGCCGAGCTCTGGAAGACGACGCCGAGTTCGTCGAGCACGTCCTTGGCGTCGCCGAGCACGTCGATGAGATGCGAGATCGGCGAGCCGGGATAGCCGCCGACATAGGAGACGCCGGATTGCAGCAGCGCCTTGGTGATGGCGAGGATGCCCTCGCCGCGGAAGGTATCGCCGTCGCCGAGCCGGAGATCCTCGACTTCGCGTGCGAAAGAGCGTTCGGCCATGGCTCGCCTCCGATGTATGGAAATGCATACATCTCTCCGGTCGGCCGGTCAATGCGGCCCCTGGGGCGCGGGAGGCGTTGACGAGGTGAGTATCTTATAACTAAGATACTCATATCAGAAATAAGGACTGCCTCCATGTGGCGACCCCCGCAGCGCATCCAGTTCGAGCCCAAGCTCGGCCGCATTCCGAGCGCCGAGGAGGCTGCGGCGTCGCGCCTGTTCTCGCCGGTGAAGATCGGCGGGCTGGGGCTGGAGCAGCGCACCTGGGTGCCGGCCATGGTGCCGTGGCGCGCCTCGGACGACGGCTACGTCACCGACGACGTCGTCGACTGGTACTGCCGGTTCGCGCGCGGGCGGCCGGGCGCGATCGTCATCGAGGCCACGGGCATTCGCGACGTGCCGAGCGGGCCGCTGCTGCGCATCGGGCACGATCGCTTCCTGCCCGGCCTCGAGCGCCTGACGAAGGCAGTGCGCGAAGCGAGCGGCGGGCATACGAAGCTGTTCATCCAGATCATCGACTTCCTCTCCATCCGCCGCAGGCCGGAGCGCGCCAAGTTCTTCCAGCAGTTCCTGCGCGTGACGGACGCGCATCGCGAGGCGCTGGGCGAGCCCGGCATGGCGGAAGCGGACGTGCGCGAAAAACTCGCGATGCTCTCGGACGAGAAACTCGAAAAAATCCTGTCGCCGCGCGAGATGGAATCCTTGCGGCACGGACATCGCGAGCGCGTGACGGACGTGGAATTCGCGCATATCCGCGACCTGCCGAAAATGCTGCCGGAGCTTTTCGCCTCCGCCGCGCTGCGCGCCAAGAATGCGGGCTTCGACGGCGTCGAGCTGCATTATGCGCACGCCTATACGATGGCGTCCTTTCTCTCGCGCACGAATACGCGCGACGACGGCTATGGCGGATCGCTCGAGGGCCGGGCGCGCCTGCCCTTGGAGGTGATCGCCGCCGCGCGGGCGGCGGTCGGCGCCGACTATACGCTCGGCTGCCGCTTTCTGGCGGAGGAATGCATCGAGGGGGGCAGCACGGCGGAGGACGCCGCCTGGTTCGGCGTCGCCTTCGCGCGCGCGGGCCTCGACTTCCTGTCGACCTCGCGCGGCGGCAAGTTCGACGACGCCAAGCAGCCGGGAGTCGGGCAGGCCGCCTATCCCTATACGGGCCCGAGCGGCTACGAATGCATGCCGCAATATATTTCGGACGAGCAGGGGCCGTTCGGCCGCAACGTGCGGGCGACGACCGCGATCCGGCGCGCCGTGCGCGAGGCGGGCTTCGACACGCCGGTCGTCTGCACGGGCGGCGTGCACAATTTCGACATGGCGGAGAAGATGCTCGCCGACGGGATCTGCGACATCGTCGGCTCGGCGCGACAATCGCTCGCCGATCCCGACTGGACGCTGAAACTCGCGCGCGGCGCCGGCGCGCAGGTCAGGCTGTGCGAATTCACCAATTATTGCGAGGGGCTGGACCAGAAGCACAAGGCGGTGACCTGCCAGCTCTGGGACAAGATCGACATCAAGACGCCGGGCGTGAAACTCACCGCCGACGGCAAGCGCCGTCTCGTTCCGCCGGACTGGACCCAGGTCTGATGGCGCGGCCTGCGAAAGGCGCGGCCCGCATGGAGGTCGTCGCCGGCAGCGATTTCGAGACGCGCGGGGCCGACGCCGGCCGCGGCGACCTGCGCCTGTGGCTGCGCATCCTCACCATCCACAAGCTCGTCAACAACGAAGTGCGCCGCCGCCTGCGCGAACAATTCGGCATGAGCCTGTCGCGTTTCGACCTGCTGGCGCAGCTCGACGGATGCGGCGCGGGCATGCGCATGGGCGAATTGTCGAAACGCCTGATGGTGACGACCGGCAATATCACGGGCCTGGTCGACGAGCTCGTCGCCGAAGGCCTGGTGGAGCGCCTGCCCGATCCCACCAACCGGCGCGCCAGTCTCGCGGCGATGACGCCGCGCGGCCGCAAGGCGTTCGGCGCGGCGGCGCAAGCGAACGAGGCCTGGATCGAGGACATGTTCGCAGGCCTCACGGGCGCCGAAAAGGCGGCCCTGTTCGACATGCTCGGCCGCCAGAAGGCTGACATCGCCACGCGTTTGCAGGATGCTGGCGCGCCCGAATCCAAATCGACAAGCACGCCCAAGGGAGGCCGCAGGTGAAAAGCTTCAAGGCAGCAGATTACGTCGCCACGCATTTCAAATGGGAGGTTGCGGGCAAGGTCGGCGTGATCACGCTCAACCGGCCCGAGCGCAAGAACCCGCTGACCTTCGAGAGCTATGCGGAGCTGCGCGATCTCTTCCGCAACCTCTCCTACGCCGACGATGTGAAGGCGGTCGTCGTCACCGGCGCGGGCGGCAATTTCTGCTCGGGCGGCGACGTGCACGAGATCATCGGGCCGCTGGTCAAGATGCAGGAAGACGACGACATGGCGGGCCTGCTCGCCTTCACGCGCATGACCGGCGACCTGGTGAAGGCCATACGCCATTGCCCGCAGCCGATCATTTCCGCGATCGACGGCATCTGCGCCGGCGCGGGCGCCATCATCGCCATGGCCTCGGACATGCGCATCGGCACGCCGCGGGCCAAGACCGCGTTCCTGTTCGTGCGCGTGGGCCTCGCCGGCGCCGACATGGGCGCCTGCGCGATCCTGCCGCGCATCATCGGGCAGGGGCGCGCGTCGGAACTGCTCTACACCGGCCGCGCGATGACGGCGGAGGAGGGCGACAGGTGGGGCTTCTTCAACCGCCTCGTCGCGCCGGAAAGCGTGCTGGCCGATGCGCAGGCGCTGGCGAAGGAGATCGCCGACGGGCCGACCTTCGCCAACGCAATGACCAAGACCTGCCTGCACCAGGAATGGGCCATGGACGTGGATTCGGCGATCGAGGCCGAGGCGCAGGCGCAGGCGATCTGCATGCAGACGCGGGACTACGGCCGCGCCTACCGGGCCTTCGTGGCCAAGGGTAAGCCGGTGTTCGAGGGCAATTGACCGGGCAAATCGAGAGCCGGGACCGCCGGCCTCCGGCCGGCTGTTCGCGCAATGGCCGGCCGGAGGCCGGCGGTCCCGGCAAGCGTCCGGTCGCTCCTTTGTCTGATGACTGACGAATATTGATTTTTATCACTACTTAGAGCATAGTCGGCCCCGACACAGGAGCCCGCCATGCCTCGTATCGGCGCGAAGACGCGTAACGCACTGATCGTCATTGGACTTCTGGCCGGGGCGGGCGGCGCGGCCGCGGTCGTGGCCCAAAATCGCAGCGTGACCGCCGGCCACGCCGAGGCCAGCGCGATCGCAGGCCGGCCTGTCATGACGGCCCTCGTCCATTTCGCGCCGGAGCAGCCGAGCCGCACCTTCATGGCGACGATCAAGCCGCGCGTCGAAGCCGATCAGGGGTTTCGCGTCGCGGGCAAGGTGGCGGCGCGGCTGGTCGAGGCGGGCCGGGTCGTGAAGGCGGGCGAGCCGCTGGCGCGGCTCGACGACGCCGATCTGAAGCTCCAGAAGGAACAGGCCGAGGCCGAACTCGCCGCCTCCCGCGTCGCGATGGAGCAGGCCTCCGCCGACGAGGCGCGGGGCGCCGAACTGCTCGCCAAGGGCTGGACGGCGCGCGCCGTCCACGACCGCCAGCGCGCCGCCGCCGAGGAAGCGCGCGGCCGCAACCGCCGCGCGCAACGCGCGGTCGAACTCGCCACCAACGCGCTCGCCTACGCCACGCTGCGCGCGGACGCCGACGGCGTCGTGACCGCGACGCTGGTCGAACCGGGGCAGGTCGTCGCCGCCGGACAACCGGCGATCCGCGTCGCGCGCAACGACGAGAAGGAAGCGGCGGTCGCCCTGCCGGAAGCCTTCGTGTCTCGCGCGCATGACGGCGTCGCCAGCGTGGCGCTGTGGTCCGACCCGACCAAGACGTATCGCGCGACGCTGCGCGAACTGAGCCCGGTCGCGGACCCGGCCACGCGCACCTTCGCGGCGCGGTTCGCGCTGCCCGACGCCGACGCGCGCGTGGCGCTGGGCATGAGCGCCACGCTCACCATCGCCGCGCCCGCCGCCGGGCGGGTCGCCCGCGTGCCCTCGGCCGCCCTGTTCGATCAGGGCAGGGGGCCCGCGCTCTGGGTGGTCGGCGCCGACAGCGTGACGGCGCTCAAGGCTGTCGCCGTCCTGCGCTACGAGGGCGCGGAGGCGCTGGTGCTCTCGGGCGTTTCGGAAGGCGACCGCGTCGTCACGCTCGGCGTGCAGAAGCTCAGCCCGGGCGAAAAGGTCCGTCCGATCTCGCAGCTCTCGTTCTGAGGCCGTCATGCGCCGTCTCAACCTGTCGGAATGGGCCGTGCGCCATCAGGCGCTGACGCTCTTTCTCATCCTCGCGACGCTGGTCGCCGGCGCCTATTCCTACGCCAGGCTCGGGCGCGCCGAAGATCCGAGCTTCACGATCAAGCTCGCCAACGTGACCGCCGTCTGGCCGGGCGCGAGCGCGCGCGACATGCAGGACCAGGTCGCCGACCGCATCGAGAAGAAGCTGCAGGAGCTTCCCTATTTCGATCGCGTGCAGACGTACACAAAACCGTCCTTCACGGCGATGCAGGTGATCTTCAAGGACACGACGCCGCCCGCGCAGGTTCCGTGGCTCTTCTATCTCCTGCGCAAGAAACTGAACGACATACGCGCCGACCTGCCGGCCAATCTGATCGGCCCCGACGTCAACGACGAATTCGGCGACGTCGATTCCGTGCAATACATGATCACGGGCGACGGCGCCGATTACGCGCAGCTCAAGGCCGTCGCCGAGAGCCTGCGCCAGCGGCTGCTCAAGGCGCCCGACGTCGTGAAGGTAAATCTTTACGGCGTGCAGGACCAGCGCATCTTCGTCGAATTCAGCCAGGCGAAGCTCGCCAATCTCGGCGTGACGCCGCAGGCGATCTTCGATTCGCTCGCGCGCCAGAACGCGGTGGCGGCGTCGGGCGTGTTCGAGACGCAGGCCAACCGCATCCCCGTGCGCATTTCCGGCGCGCTGACCGGCGCGGCCGCCGTGGCCGAAACGCCCGTGGAAGCGAACGGCCGCGTGTTCCGGCTCGGCGACATCGCGGAGGTGAAGGCAGGCTTCAAGGATCCGCCGGACTTTCTCGTGCGTTCCGGCGGCAAGCCCGCGCTCGCCGTCGGCGTCGTCATGGCCAAGGGCGGCAACATCCTCACGCTGGGCGAGACGCTGAAGGGCGTGATGGCGGAGTCGCGCGCGGCGACGCCCGTCGGCATCGACTTCACGCAGATCGCCGACCAGCCGAAGGTCGTGGAACATGCGGTCGGCGAATTCACGCGCTCCTTCGTCGAGGCGCTGGTCATCGTTCTCATCGTCAGCTTCCTGTCGCTCGGCCTGCGCACCGGAATCGTCGTCGCCCTGTCCGTGCCGCTGGTGCTCTCCGTCGTCTTCGTCGTCATGAACGTCATGGGGCTCGACCTCCAGCGCATCACGCTCGGCGCGCTCATCATCGCGCTCGGCCTCCTGGTCGACGACGCCATCATCGCGGTCGAGATGATGGTGGTGAAGATGGAGCAGGGCGTCGACCGCATGAAGGCCGCGACCTTCGCCTGGGATTCGACCGCCTTTCCGATGCTGACCGGCACGCTGGTGACGGCGGCGGCGTTCCTGCCCGTGGGCTTCGCGCCGTCGACCTCGGGCGAATACGCCGGCGGCATTTTCTGGGTTGTGGCGATCGCGCTCATCGCCTCGTGGTTCGTGGCGGTGGTGTTCACGCCCTATCTCGGCGTGAAGCTGCTGCCGAATTTCGCGGGCAAGGCGTCGCACGACGAGGAGGAAATCTACCACACGCGCCTCTATCGCGGCTTGCGCGCCCTCATCGGCTGGTCGGTCGACAATCGCGTCAAGGTCGTTGGCTTCGTCGTCGCGCTGATGGCGGTCGCGGCCGTCGGCTACACGCATGTGGCGAAGCAATTCTTCCCGATCTCGGACCGCACCGAAATCTTCTTCCAGATGCGCATGCCCGAGGGCACGGCGATCGGCGTGACGCAGAAGACGGCCGAGAAGGCGGAGGCGATGCTGGCGGGCGACCCGGACATCGCGCATTTCTCGACCTATATCGGCCAGGGTTCGCCGCGGTTCTGGCTCGGCCTCAATCCGCAACTGCCGAACGAGGCCTTCGCGGAAATCGTGATCTTCACGAAGGACGTTTCCGCGCGCGAGCGGGTGAAGGCGAAGCTGGAGAAGGCGATCGAAGCCGGCGCCCTTTCGGAGGCGCGGGTGCGCGTCGATCGCTTCACCTTCGGGCCGCCGGTCGGCTTTCCCGTGCAGTTTCGGGTAATGGGAAGCGATCCGCAGCAGGTGCGCGACATCGCCTATCGCGTGCGCGACATCATGCGTGCCGATCCCGCCGCGCGCGATCCGCATCTCGACTGGAACGAGCGCACGCCCTCCGTGCGGCTCGAGCTCGACCAGGACCGCGCCCGCGCGCTCGGACTGACGCCGCAGGACCTCGCCAATTCGCTGCAGATGCTGATCTCCGGCGCCACGGTGACGACCGTGCGCGACGGCGTCGAGAAGGTCGACGTCGTCGCGCGCGCCGTCAGATCCGAACGCGCCGATCTCGGCCATCTCGGCGATCTCACGATCACGACGCGCAGCGGCGCGTCGGTGCCCGTGTCGCAGGTGGCGAAGATCGTCTACGAGCACGAGGACGCCATCCTGTGGCGGCGCAGCCGCGATACGGTCATCACCGTGCGCTCGGACGTGATCGACGGCGTGCAGCCGCCGGACGTTTCGACCCGTATCTGGCCGAAGCTCGCCGCGCTGCGCGCCTCGCTGCCGCCGGGCTATCGCATCGAAATGGGCGGGGCGGTGGAGGAATCGGCCAAGGCCAATGCCGCCATCGCCACCGTCGCGCCGCTCATGATCTTCGTCATGCTGGCGATCGTGATGTTCCAGCTTCAGAACTTCACGCGTCTGGCGCTGGTGATGCTGAGCGCGCCGCTCGGGATCATCGGCTCGTCGCTGGCGCTCAACGTTTCCGGCGCGCCCTTCGGCTTCGTCGCGCTGCTGGGGTTGATCGCGCTCGCGGGCATGGACATGCGCAATTCGATCATCCTGGTCGATCAGGTGCGGCAGGATCTCGAGCGCGGCATGTCCTATCGCGACGCGATCATCGAATCGGCGGTGCGGCGCGCTAGACCCGTGGTTCTCACGGCGCTCGCCGCCATCCTCGCCATGATCCCGCTGTCGCGCTCGACCTTCTGGGGGCCGATGGCCATCGTCATCATGGGCGGCCTGTTCGTCGCCACCTTCCTCACCCTGCTGTTCCTTCCCGCGCTCTATGCGCTATGGTTCCGCAAGTCGCTCGGCGCGCAGGCGCCGGCGGCGCGCAGGACAGGGGAGGCGCCGGCCGCGGCCGGCAAGTTGGCAGGGGCGCCGGCGGGCGCCGGCCTGGTGGGAGCGCCAGCGGAATGATGCAGGCGGAAATCTTCGCGCCGAAGGACGTGGAAACGCGCGCGCGAATCGTCGAGACGGCCGAGAAGCTGTTTCGTGAAATCGGCTTCCAGAAGACGACGGTCGCCGATATCGCGCGCGAATTGCGGATGTCGCCGGCCAACGTCTACCGGTTCTTCGGATCGAAGGCCGAGATCAACGGCGCGGTCGCCCGCCATCTGCTCAACGCCATCATCGAGGCCTCGACCGCGATCGTCGACGGGCCGGGCGCGGCGAGCGCGCGGCTGCGCGCGCTGGTCAAGAACAACGAACACATGAACGCCGAGCGCTTCATCGGCGAGCGCAAGCTGCACGAGATGGTGGAGGTCGCGCTCAACGACGACTGGCCGATCGTCACCGAATATGTGCAGGCCATGCGCATGCTGATGGGCCGCCTCGTCGCGGAAGCCGTGGCGTCGGGCGAGTTCGCCCCGATCGACCCGGCGCAGGGCGCGGCGCTGATCCAGGCCTCGACCATCTGCTATTGCCATCCGCGGCTGATGGTGGAGTGCCAGGACAAGCCGGTGCCGAGCTGCGACGAGATGGTGGATTTCGTGCTGCGGGCGTTGCGGGCTTAGGTGAGGAGCCTCCCCTCCCCCTTGTGGGGAGGGGCGGGGGAGGGGGTCGGGGAATCTTGCGACGTCCGCGCTCAGATCGTCAGTCAATCTCGCGAGATTTCCCGACCCCCCTCCCTAACCCTCCCCCACAAGGGGGGAGGGGACTTGATGCGTGATCAGGCTCTCAATTCCTCTCGTACAGCGTCACCACGCAGGCCCCGCCGAGCCCGAGATTGTGCTGCAGCGCGACTTCCGCGCCGTCGGCCTGCGTCGCTTCGGCGGTTCCGCGCAATTGCCGCGTCAGCTCGTAGCATTGCGCGAGGCCTGTTGCGCCGAGAGGGTGGCCCTTGGACAGCAGGCCGCCCGAGGGATTGGTCACGACCTTGCCGCCGTAGGTGTTGTCGCCGGCGTCGATGAAGTCCTGCGCGCCGCCTTCGGGGCAGAGGCCAAGCGCCTCGTAGGTGATCAGTTCGTTCTGCGCGAAGCAGTCGTGCAGTTCGACGACGTCGAGATCGTCGGCGCTCACGCGGGCCTTGGCGTAAACGCGCCGCGCCGCCTCCTTCGCCATGTCGTAGCCGACGACGCGCATCATGTCGCGCGACTCGAAGGTCGAGGGAAAGTCCGTCGTCATCTCCTGCGCCGATATTTTCACGTCGGTTCGCAAGCCGTGTTTCCTGGCGAAATCCTCGGAGACGAGGATGGCGGCGGCCGCGCCGCAGGTCGGCGGGCAGGCCATGAGGCGCGTCATCACGCCCGGCCAGATCACCTGGTCGCGCAGCACGTCCTCGTAGCTCACCTCCTTGCGGAAAATGGCGAGCGGGTTCTTCGCGGCATGGCGGCTCGCCTTGGCGCGAACTTTTGCGAAAGCGTCGAGCTTCGTGCCGTATTTCTGCATATGCGCGAGGCCGGCGCCGCCGAAATAGCGCAAGGCCAGCGGCACGTCCTGCGCGTCCACGAGCTCGTCGGCGGCGCGGTCGAAGTCGGCGAAGGGGCTCGGGCGGTCGTGGAAGACGGCGCCGAGCGCGCCGGGCTTCATCTGCTCGAAGCCGAGAACGAGCGCGCAATCGGTCGCGCCGGATTCCACGGCCTGGCGCGCCAGATAGAGCGCGGTCGAGCCGGTCGAGCAATTGTTGTTGACGTTGACGATCGGAATGCCGGTCATGCCGAGCGGATAGAGCGCGCGCTGGCCGGCGGTGGAATCGGCGTAGACGTAGCCCGCATAGGCTTGCTGAACCGAACCGTAGTCCAGCCCCGCATCCGCCAGTGCAAGCCGGCCGGCCTCCGCGCCCATCTGATCGTAGGCGGGGCCGGCGCCCGGCTTGGAGAAGGGAATCATGCCGACGCCGGCGACCAGGACCTTGCTCATCTCGACCTCCCGAATTTCGTCGCCGGAATTGTAGCGGGCGGGGGCGAGCCGGCAAGGCGCGGACAGGCCGCAAAAAAAGGCCGCGCTTGCGGCGCGGCCTTTGAGTCTGACTCGAAATTCAAGAATCCTCGCCCTGAGGAGCCGCGAAGCGGCGTCTCGAAGGGTGGCCGGGACACGAAATTCTGGATCATGCTTCGAGACGGCGGCTTCGCCGTCTCCTCAGCATGAGGGACGTGGGCTCGTAGCGGATTCCGAGTCAGACTCTCAGCATGAGGGATCTGAGCGCCGAGACGGATTTCCGACCGGACGCTGAGGAGGACAGCTCGACCGGCGCGATGCGATCAGTATTTGGCCATGACGGGCCGCGGCCTGTCGCCGAACTTGTAGGACACGCCGAGCGAGCCCTCGAACTGGCGCATCGACAGGGTGATCGAGCGCGCCGGATTGTAGCCGAAGGGCGTCATTTCCGGACCGGTGACCGAATGGGTCGGCACGACGCTCATGGCGAGGTCGAAGGTCAGGTTCTCGGTGTATTTGTAGCCGAGGCCCGCCGTGATGTGATCGGTCACGACGCCGGGCGCGAGGATGTTGAAGGTGACCTGATCCCAGCGGACCGGATTGGTGTTGTGCGCATAGCCGGCGCGCAGCGCGAGCTGCGGCAGGACGCGCCATTCCGCGGCGATGGTGAAGACGTCGACGTCGCGCCAGCCGAAGCCCGGGCCGCCGGCCGCGCCGAGCAGCGCGCCCGGCCCCGCCGGAACGACGAAGGGCACGATGATGCTCGCGCCGCTGTTGGCGATCGCGGGCACGCCGCGATAGAAGATGTGCTTGTATTCCGCCATCAGCGTCAGGTTCGGCAGCGCGTCGAAGGCGACGCCGGCCGTGATGTTGGCGGGGATGTTGAACTTGCCGCCATTCGCAAACAGGCCGGCGTATTTGCGGAAAGCCGTCATCCAGAGCGGCGTCTGGCCGCTGACGCCGACGCGGATCGAGGGCGTGATCTTCCATTCCACGCCCGCGCGCAGGCCGCCGCCATAGGACAGGTCCGTCCCGTTGTTCGACAGGCTGAAGGGATCGACCGAGAAGGTCTGGGCGAAGCCCGGCGGGAAGAAGCCCGCGAAGGGGAAGCCGAAGCCGCCGAGGCCTTCGGCGCGGAACTTCTGAACCGCGAGAACGGGCGCGACGCCGACCGAGATCGCGCCGAAGCGCTTCGCGAAACCCGCCGTGAGGAACATCTGCTTGAGGTCGACGCCGGCCGCGCCGCCGCAGAACACGCCGCCCGCGCAATTGGGCGTCGGGAAGGTGTTGAGCATGTTCTGGTAAGTAGTGTTCATGCCGCCATTGCCGAACATGGCCACGCCCCACGCGGTGTCCGCGTCGATCGGCATGGAATAGGCGAAGTGCGGCATCAGGAAGTAATTGTCGGTGCTGTCGATGCGCGTCGTCTGTGGCATGAAGGCGCCGGGAGCGGTGAAGCCGCCGGGGCCTGTGGCCGTATAGCCGCGGATGGGCATGAACAGCGTCACGCCGCCCGTCATCATGTGTGGCAGATCGACGAGGCCGGCCGGGTTGATCGACAGCGCCATCGCATCCTGCGGATTGGCGACGCCGGCGCCGGCCTCGGCCTTCTGCACCGTGCCGTAGCCCGCCTGGAAATAGCCTTCCGTCGCGGCGGCGGGGCCTGCCAGCGCCGTCGTGGCCAAGGCGAGCGCGCCGACGAGGCGATGGGTCAATTTGAAGTTCATGCGGCGTTTCCTCCGGCCGTTCGCGATCTTTATATTCGCGTATCATTATATTAGGAATTGAATGCCTTAGAATTGCTCCAATTGCCGGAAGGTGACAAGCGCGCCGCCGCCGCGCGCCTTCGCGGCGACCCACAAAAACGACGTGTGACGCCGAAATGACACATATGCGTATCGTCGAATTAACGCGGCGCAGCAGGGGATTCGCGGCGATGCGCGCGCTGGCGACGGCATGCGCGCCGTGCTACGCAGGGCCGATGAGACGCATGTTCCCCTGTCTTTTGCTGTCCGCGTTTCTGGCGCTCGCCGCCGTTCCCGCGGCCGCGGCGGAACTCGTCGTGTTCGAGCGCGCGGGCTGCGCCTGGTGCGAGCGCTGGAACGCAGAAGTCGGCAGTGTCTACGACAAGACCGCCGAAAGCCGGGCGGCGCCGCTGCGGCGCGTCGACCTCGCCCGCGGCGTGCCGGCCGATCTTGCGGGAATCAAGGCGGTCGTCTTCACGCCGACGTTTGTGCTCGTCGACAAGGGCGCGGAGATCGGCCGCATCGAGGGCTATACGGACAACGCGTTCTTCTATGCCTATCTCGATGGATTGATCGCCAGGCTCGAAACGCCGGCGACGAACTGATCTGTCGCGCACAAAAAAGCCGGGCGAAGGCCCGGCTTGTTCGAGTCGAGGCGCGCCGCTCAGCCGGTGTGCTTGATGAGAAAGCGGTAGACGCCGCCGTCGGCGGTCGATTCCATCAGCTCGTTGCCGGTCGTCTTGCAGAAGGCGGCGAAGTCGGCGACCGAACCTGGATCGGTGGCGAGAATCTCCAGCGTGCCGCCGCGCGGCACTTCCTTCAGCGTCTTCTTGGCGCGCAGGATCGGCAGCGGGCAATTCAATCCCTTGGCGTCGAGGGTCTTGTCGGCCATTCCGTATTTCTCCCTTGTCTGTGCGAACGCGGTGTTCGTCCGGCCTAGATATACAGGTTGATATGCGATTTCAGCGCCTGTTCCATATAGGTCGCGGCGCCGCCGAGCTTCACACCGTCGATCATGTCCTCTTTCCTGAACTCGAAGAGGTCCATCGTCATCTGGCAGGCGATGACGTTGACGTCGGATTCCATCGCGGCCTCGCGCAATTCCTCGATCGAGGCGACGCCCTTCTTCCGGATCATGTCCTTCATCATCGCGGTCGCCCCGGCTTCCACGCCCGGCAGCATGCCCACCAGGTTGGGCATGCCCATGTGCATGCCCATCATCGGCATCTTCATCGCGGGATTGCCGAGCGGCGAGACCTGCAGGTCGAGTTTCTTCTTCAGCAGCGACAGGCCGTAGAAGGTGAAGAACATGGTGACGTCGACGCCCATGGCGGCGGCCGTCGTGCCGAGGATGAAGGGCGGATAGGCCCAGTCCAGCGTGCCCTTGGTGACGATGATGGTCATGGACTTGGCGTTGACGCCGTTGCTTTCGGCTTCCGACATATGGCCCTCCCGGCGCCTGCGCGCGGCTTTGTCGATTGCTCACATCTTATAATATTCGAATAGGTAGGTCTATCCGTCAGGCGGCGCGACCGTAGTAGATCATGCTCGCGTGTGTCGCCTCGGCGAAGAACAGCCAGCGTTCGACCGCGACGCCGACGCCCGCGCTTAATGTGGCCAGCGCACTGAGGAAAAGCGCCGACGACGGTCCGCTCCACAGCGCGAGCGCGAGCAGGATCAGCGGAACGACGAAGAGCGCGAACGCCGCGACGCCGCGCAGGCGGCGCGCATGTTTGCGGGCGACCGCGTAGCCCATTTCGCGCATGATGAAATTCTCTTCCGTGTGCGGCATTTCGAGCAGCCGCACCTCGCCGAAGCGCTCGAGGCCGGTCGCCGTGCCGAGCGTGGAGCGCGGGCGCTCCGTGTCGATCTGGCGCCAATAGGCGAGCTTGATCGCTAGACCGACGGCCAGAAACACGAGCGCCAGCGCCGCGAAGGCCGGGCGGTAGACGCCGAACAGCGCGGAGACCAGCACGAGCAGGATCGCGCCGGTCGCGAGGCCGAGCACGAGATAGGCAGGCAGGGTCAGCGCGTTGTTCCACTGCCTTATGGTCTTGAGGCTCGCATAGATCATCGCCGTGCAGGAAACCGTGACGCAGGCCATGGCCGCCGTCGCCGCGCCCGCCCAGGCGAAGGCGCCGGACGTATCGTTGAGGAAGACCCAGCCGACGCCGAACACGGCGATCGGCGCGAAGGTCGCGACGGCGGCGACGCCCTCGCGCGCGAGCCAGGAGGAACGCCATTGCGTGAAGGCGCGTAGCGCGCGCTCGGGACGTCCGAGATGGAACGTGGAGGCGAGCAGGCCCGCCGCGACCAGCGCGACGCCGAGGCCGATGCCGACGAAGCCGAGCCAGGTGTCGGCCGGCAGGACGCCGGCCGCGCCAAAGACGGCGAGCAGCGCCAGCAACCCGTAGCCTGCGCCCGACGCGGTCGTAAACAGAATGACGGAATAGGCGGGATGCATGCACGAGACCTCAGCGGGACAGGACGCGATCGACCCAGCGCAGGAACTTGCCTGCGCCGGCAAGATCGGGCGCCGGCTCGAGCTTCTGCGGCGCGCCGGCGGCGCTCCTGCCGCTGCGCGGCGGCAGATATTTGCTGGTCGGGCGATAGCCGCTCTCGGGCATGAGATCGAAACCGCCGCGCTCGCGCACGAGTTGCGAGACGTTCGAATCCGGATCGGCGAAATCGCCGAAATGGCGCGCCTTCGCGGGGCAGGTGGAGACGCAGGCCGGAACGCGGTCGGCCTCGGGCAGGTTCGTGTTGTAGATCTTGTCGATGCAGAGCGTGCATTTTTTCATCACGCCCTGATCTTCGTCGAGTTCGCGCGCGCCGTAGGGGCAGGCCCACGCGCACAATTTGCAGCCGATGCACTTGTCGTGATCGATGAGGACGATTCCATCCTCCGCGCGCTTGTAGGAGGCGCCGGTCGGGCACACCGTCACGCAATCGGGCTTCTCGCAATGCAGGCAGTTCTTCGGAAAATGCACGGTGCGCGCAGCGGGCCCCTGGCCGCCCACCTCGTAGGTGAAGACGCGGTTGAACCAGACGCCGCGCTGCTCGGCCTGATAGGCGTTCACGTCGGTCAGCGGCGCGGAATGGCCTGACGTGTTCCATTCCTTGCAGTTCGTCGCGCAGGCGTGGCAGCCCACGCATGTGTCGAGGTCGATGACGAGGCCGAGGCGCTTGTCGCCGGTTTCGGTCGGGAGGCTGGTCATTGCGTCCGGTCTCCGCATCAGCGCTTCTTGTGCGCGAGACGCGCGCCGTAATCGTTCACGGTCGGCGGCGCCTCGACGCCGGGCGGGCGCGGCAGATCGGGGAATTGCGGCTCGCTGACTTCGTCGCCGGCCTCGCATTTCTCGATGCGCACGCGCAGGTCGAACCATGCGGCCTGTCCGGTGACGGGATCGGAATTCGAAAGGCGGCGTCCGTCCTTTTCCGGCGGCAGCAACTCGCTGATGAGATGGTTGAGCAGGAAGCCCTTCTTCGCTTCCGGCGCGTCGGGGGCGAGCGTCCACGAGCCCGCGCGCTTGCCGATCGCGTTCCAGGTCCAGACCGTCTCGGGATTGACGCCCTCCATGGTCTTGATCTGCGCCTTGATCGTCCCGTTGTGGCTCGTCACGCGCGCCCAGTCGCCGTCTTCCAGGCCGAGTTCCCTGGCCTTCACGGTCGAGACGTAGAGCTTGTTGCGACCGAGGATCTGGCGCAACCATGCGTTCTGCGATCCCCAGGAGTGATACATGATCATCGGGCGCTGCGTCAGCGCATGCAGCGGATAGGCCTGCTTGTCGACCATCGCCTCCTCGAAGGGCTCGTACCAGATCGGTAGCGGGTCCATCGTCGCCTTCAGCCGCTCGCGCATGTTGTCGGGCGGCTGCACGGCCCCGTGGCCTTCCGCGGCGAGGCGGAATTTCTGCAAGGGCTCGGAATAGAGCTGGATCACGATCTGGTCGGTCGAGCCGATGAAGCCCATGTGCTTCGCAAATTCGAGATAGGAGCGATTCGCGAATTTGAAGAATTTCTGGTCCGGCGCGAGTTCGTGATGCCAGAAACATTCGTGCGCGACATAGGCGTCGAGCTGCTTCGCGTTCGGGGCGCCGCGGCCGTGCTGGTCGCCGTTCTCGCCACGCCAGCCGGCGAGCGGACCGATGCCCGGCGCGCGCTCGTGACTGGCGATGTAGTCGGGATAGCCGCCGGGATATTTCGGCGTCCCATCGTCCTTCGTCATGCCCGGCAGCTTCAGCCGCGCGCCGAGATCGAGCAGCACGCTCTGGAAGGCGCGCACGTGGCGGTCGGGCTGGACGATCGGTTGGCGGATGGCGTCGGCGGGACCATCGGCCTCGCAGATCGGGCGGTCGAGCAGGGAGATGCAGTCCCAGCGCTCGAGATAGGTCGTGTCCGGCAGCACGAGATCGGCGTAGGACACCATCTCGGAGGCGTAGGCGTCGGAATAGATGATGCGCGGGATTTTGTATGCGCCGGTCGAGGGATCCCTGTCCGTCAGCATCTCCATGACACCCTTGGTGTTCATGGTCGAGTTCCACGACATGTTGGCCATGTACATGAACAGCGTGTCGATAGGGTAGGGATCGCCCTTCCACGCATTGGTGATGACCATGTGCATGAGGCCGTGCGAGGCGACGGGCGCTTCCCACGAATAGGCCTTGTCGATGCGCACCGGCGTTCCGTCGGCTTCGAGCAGCAGGTCTTCTGGCCCGGTGGTGAAGCCGAGCGGCATGCCGGGCAGCGGCCTCATCGGCGCATAGGTCTTGCCCGAGGGTTTTGGCGCCGGCGGCGCGGGTTTGGGGAAAGGCGGCTTGAAGCGGAAGCCGCCGGGGCATTCGACCGAGCCGAGCAGCACCTGCAGAAAATGGATGGCGCGGCAGGTGTGGAAGCCGTTGGAATGCGCGGAAATTCCGCGCATGGCGTGCATGGCGACGGGGCGGCCGATGAACCTGTCGTGCTTGCGGCCCGCCCAGTCCGTCCATTCGACGTCGACGCTGATCGCCTGGTTGAAGGCGACGTCGGCGAGCTCGGCGGCGATGCGGCGAATCTGGTCCGCGCTGACGCCGCATTGCGCGGCGACCGCGTCCGGGCTGTAGCGCGCGTCCATGTAGCGCTCGGCGATGAGCTGAAAGGCGGGCACGGCCGTACGGCAATCGGCGAGTTCGATGTCGCCGACAATGGCCGGCGCGATATCGGCGCGCTTGGCGCTGACGATCGTTTTCGTCGTCTGGTCGAAGCAGAGCGGATCGCCGTTCGCGTCGCGCGCGAACAAGCCGTGGTCGGGCGCGCCCGGCGCCTGGATGACGAGCCATGGCGCGTTGGTGTAGCGCACGAGATAGTCGAGATCGATCTTGTCGGCGTTGAGCAGCTCGTGGATCAGCGCGAGCACGAACAGGCCGTCCGTGCCGGGCCGGATGCCGATCCATTCGTCGGCGATCGCGGAATAGCCGGTGCGCACGGGATTGACGGAGACCACTTTCGCGCCCCGGCCCTTCATCTTGCCGAGGCCGGTCTTGATCGGGTTGGAATCATGATCCTCGGCGACGCCGAAGATCATCAGATATTTGGCGCGGTCCCAGTCGGGTTCGCCGAATTCCCAGAACGAGCCGCCGATCGTGTAGAGGCCGGCCGCCGCCATGTTGACCGAGCAGAAGCCGCCGTGCGCGGCGAAATTCGGCGTGCCGAACTGCATCGCCCACCAGCCGGTCAGCGACTGGCTCTGGTCGCGGCCGGTGAAGAAGGCGAGCTTCTTCGGGTCGGTCTTGCGTATATTCCTGAGCCATTCGGTCGCGAGCGAGAGCGCTTCGTCCCATTCGATCTCGACGAATTCGCCGCGTCCGCGCTCGCCGACGCGCTTCAGCGGCTTGCGCAGGCGGGCGGGCGAATAGTGCTGCATGATGCCCGACGAGCCCTTGCCGCACAGCACGCCCTTGTTGACCGGATGATTCCTGTTGCCCTCGATGTAGCGGATCTGGCCGTCCTTCACGTGCACCTTGATGCCGCAGCGGCAGGCGCACATGTAGCAGGTCGTGTATTTCACCTCGTCGGCGACGGCGGGCGAAAGCTCGATCACGGGGTCGTTCGGCATCAGGCGGCGATTCCGGCTTTGCGGTCACGGGGGGCGGGGCGGGATATCGATTTCATCTGGCGGCGACGCGGTCGTCTTCGTCCTCGCGCGGCTCCTGCTTGCCGAGCCGCGCGCATTCGACGAAGACGCGCAGCTTGCAGTCGCGGCAGATCGCATAGTCGAGGTGGCGGTAGACTTCGCGCAACGCGTTGGTTTTCGAGCCGAACACATTCTCGCGGCCGATCATGTCGGCATATTGGCCGCGGGCAAGGAATTCCGAGGCGCGCTCCTTGAGCCGGATGAGATAGAGGCCGCCGCCGCGCGCGCGCAGTTTGCGCGCCTCGAGCGCGAGAGCTTCCGCGCCGGCGAGGTCGATGAAGTTCACGCCGGTCATGACGATGGCGATCTGCCTGCATCGCGGCGCCTCGGCCTCGAGCCGCCGCATCGCGTCGCGGAAGCTCGCCACGGCGCCGAAATAGAGCGCGCCGTCGAGCCGCAGCAGATGGAATTGCGGGCATTCCGGCAAGTCTGGCCGCACGTCGGTGAACTTGCGGCTGGCGCTCATCGGGTCGGGCACGCGCCGCCGCAGCTCCGGCGCCGAGGTGCGATACAGGAAGATCAGCAGCGACAGCGCGACGCCGACGAAAATCGCCATCTGGATGTGGATGAAGAGGGCGGAGAAGATGGTGATGAGGAACACCCATCTTTCCGCGCGGCTCATCCGCCAGATGTTGGCGATCGAGCGGCGGTCGATCAGCCCCCAGCCGATCATGACCAGCGAGGCGGCCATCGCGGATTGCGGCAGATAGGCGGCGAGCGGAGCGGCGAAGACGACGAGAACGAGCAGGATCGCGCCGGCCGACATGGCGGCGATCGGCGTGCGCGCGCCGGATTCGTAGTTCAGCGCGCTGCGGTTGAACGAGCCCGAGACGACGTAGCCGGAGAAGAAGGGCGCGGCGATATTGGCGAGCCCCTGGCCCACGAATTCCTGGTTGATGTCGAGATCCTGCTCGGTGCGCGCGGCCAGCGCGCGACCGATCGAGACGACTTCGTTGAGCGCGGAAATGGCGACCGCGAGCGCCGTCGGCAGCAGGATGCGCCAGGTGTGCGGATCGAAGCTCGGCGCCGACAGCGGCGGCAGTTGCGCGGGCAGGGCGCCCACGACGGCCGCCGCGCCGGGCCGCCAGGCGTTGAAGGCCGCCGCGACCAGCCCGCCGACGAGCAGCGCCGGCAGCATATAGGGAATGCGCGGCAGATATTTGCGCGCCGCTATTCCCGCGCCGAGCGTGGCGAAGGCGATGGTCGTCTCGACGAGCGAGATCGTCGGCAGGGCTTCGATCGTCCGCCAGACGGCGATCGGGAAATCGTGGCTCGACGGCACGGCCAGGCCGAAGAATTTCGCCGACTGGGTGGCGATGATGAGCATGCCGACGCCGGCCGTGTAGCCGATGACGACGGAATGCGAGATGAAATTGACGACCACGCCCAGCTTGAACAGGCCGAGCGCGAGCTCGATCAACCCCGTCATGATCGCAAGCGTCATGGCGAGCTGCACGTAATCCGGCGTACCGGGCGTGGCGAAGGTCGCCAGCGAGGCCGCCAGAACCAGCGAAGCCGTGGTGGAGGGGCCGGCGACGAGATGCCAGGACGAGCCGAACAGCGCGGCCACGATCGTCGGCACGATCGAGGCGTAGAGACCGTATTGCGGCGGCATGCCGGCGATCGTGGCGAAGGCGACGCCCTGCGGCAGCACGACGATCGCGCCCGTCAGCCCGGCCAGCAGATCGGCGCGCATCGTCCGGCCGTTGACCAGCGGCGCCCACCGCAGGAACGGGAGGAAGGATGCAAGCCGGGCTTGCGCCGGGGGCGTCGCGAACGTCAGGGCCATGGGCCTTACCGGAGTGATCGCCCTTTGGCCGGGCGCGGTCGGGCGTTCTCGCAGAACGGGCGTCGCAGGCTAGTGCGACGCCCGCCAAAGCGGAAGATCAGTCGGTGACGACCTGCTTCAGCTTGGAGATGCCCAGCATGTTCAGCGCCGCCGTTTCGTAGAACGGCTCGCTCTCGCCCTTGCGCATCTTGCGGATGAAGTATTTCTCGAACGCGATCTTGGCGGCGTGCACCCACTTGCCGGACGAGGCCCAGTTGACGTTGCGCGGCGGCATCTGCGGCTGAGCGACGAAGGCGACGCCGGAATCGCCGAAGTCGGCGAGGCAGACCGCGTTCCAGGTGCCCTGATGCTTCGGCGGCTGGCCGCGCAGCATGGCGCCGATGTTGAGCGCCGTCGCCGTCACCATGGATTCGATCATGAAGCCGGTCTTCGGCACGCCGCAGGGAACGGGCGTCGGTCCCATCGGCGGAATGGCGACGCAGACGCCGACCGAGAAGACGTTCTTGTAGGTCGGGTTCTGCTGGTGCTTGTCGACGATGACGAAGCCGCGCGGATTGACGAGCCCCTCGATTCCCATCAGCGGCTTGATGCCGCGGAAAGCCGGCAGCATCATCGAGAAGCCGAAGGGCAGTTCGGAGGCCGCCTTCACCGAGCCGTCGGGATTGACCTCCTCGACGTGCATCTTGCCGTCCTCGACTTTCTTCACGCGCGTCGAGGTCATCCATTTGATGTGATGCTCGCGCATCTCGCTCTCGAGCAGGCCCTTGGTGTCGCCGACGCCATCGAGACCGAGGTGGCCGATATAGGGTTCGGCGGTCACGAAGGTCATCGGCACCTGGTCGCGGATCTTGCGCCGGCGCAGCTCGGTGTCGAGGATGAAGGTGAATTCGTAGGCCGGGCCGAAGCAGCTCGCGCCTTGCACCGCGCCGACGACGATCGGCTTCGGGTTCCTGCAGAATTCCTCGAAGGAGACCGAGGCCTTGAGCGCATGGTCGACGTGGCAGATCGAATTGGTGAAGCCGCCGTTCGGACCCAGGCCCTCGATTTCGTCGAACGCGAGTTCGGGGCCGGTCGCGATGACCAGATAATCGTAGGACAGCCTCGATCCGTCCTCGAGCTCGATCGCGTTCTCCTGCGGCGCGACTTTGGAAACGGGCACAGGTTTGAAATCGACGCCCCGTCGCGCGAAGGTCGGGGCGAGATCGACCTGGATGGCCTCGCGCGTGCGCCAGCCGACGGCGACCCAGGGATTTGACGGAACGAAATGATAGACCGGATCCTTCGTGACGACCGTGAGCCTGTCCTCCGGCCGCATCTGATCCTTCATTTCATAGGCCATGATGGCGCCGGCGAGGCCTGCGCCCATAATCACGATCTCCGCCATGTCCCCGCTCCCTGTAGCCAACGCCTTGCGTTGAAGTCGGCCCGTGCCGCGGGCCGTTTCGTTGTTTGTCCCGCAGCGTTGGGCGCGCCGCGCGATCCTGTCTCGCGCCGCCAACCCGGAATGCGTCGTCTCGCGCGGCGTTGCGCGCGAGAACGCGACGCTGTCCGCCACGTTTCAAAATTCATTATATTCTCGTATTATGATTTGTCCAATTGATCGCCGTCAAGTTCCAGCAGCGCGAAGGCTCCGAATCTGCCGCGCCACAATCAGAAAA
This sequence comes from Rhodoblastus sp., assembly GCA_036796555.1. GTDB lineage: Bacteria > Pseudomonadota > Alphaproteobacteria > Rhizobiales > Beijerinckiaceae > JAJXWB01. The sequence goes on from DAIRCS010000009.1 coordinate 22,832, forward strand.
CGGGAGGACAGGACATGGGCGAGCCGGCTGTCGACAAGGAGGGCTATCTCGTCGATCCCGACGACTGGACCGAAGGCTGGGCGGTCGAGACCGCGCGCGCGCTCGACATCGAGCTTACGCCCGAGCACTGGTCGGCGATCCGCTTCATGCGCGCCTTTCGCGATGAGCATCAGGTTTCGCCGGACGTGCGCTTCGTGATGCGTCATCTGGCGGACGCGCACGGCGCCGCGCGCAATCGCATGTTCGAATTGTTTCCCTACGGCTACGCCGGGCAGGCCTGCAGGATCGCCGGCATGAAACGCCCGCGCATCTGGAGCACGGGTTAGGACGCGCTGCATTTGATTGGAAGCGGCTCCCCTCCCCCTTGTGGGGAGGGGCGGGGGAGGGGGTCGGGGAACCTCTCAAAGATTGCCCGACCCCCCACCCTAACCCTCCCCCACAAGGGGGGAGGGAATCTGCATCGACCTGGTCGCAATTTGCTCGAGGACGTGCCGCGGCTCACCGCGCATCCTCGAGAACGTAGCCCGCGCCCTTTTCGGCGATCATCGCCGTCGGCGTGTTCGTGTTGCCGGACGTGATGGTCGGCATGATCGAGGCGTCGATGACGCGCAGGCCCGCGACGCCGCGCAGGCGCAGCCGCTCGTCGACGACGGCGAGCGGATCGCTCTCGAGCCCCATCTTCGCCGTGCCCACCGGATGGAAGATCGTCGTGCCGATGTCGCCGGCCGCCCTGGCGAGCGCGTCGTCGTCGTCGCCGACCGATGGGCCGGGGAGATATTCCTCGGGCCGATAGGGCTGCAGGACCGGCTGGCGCATCAGGCGCCGCGTCACGCGGATGGCGTCCGCCGCCACCTGCCGGTCTTCGGGGGTTGCGAGATAGTTCGGCGCGATCCGGGGCGCCGCTTCGGGCGCCGCCGACCCGATGCGGATCGTTCCGCGCGAGGTCGGCCGCAGGTTGCACGCGGCGACGGTGATGGCGGGAAAGCGATGGAGCGGTTCCCCGAACTTGTCGAGCGACAGCGGCTGGACGTGGAACTGGATGTCGGCGCGTTCCTTGCCCGGCGTCGAGCGCGTGAATATGCCGAGTTGAGACGGAGCCATCGTCAGCGGACCGCGCCGCCGCAGGGCGTAGTCGATTCCCATCCACGCGCGCCGCGGCAGCGAATAATAGGTTTCGTTCAGCGTGCGTATGCCCTGCACCTTGTAGATCGCGCGCTGCTGCAGATGATCCTGGAGGTTGCGGCCGACGCCCTGCCGGTCGAGCGCGACCTCGATCCCGAGCGGCTGGAGCCATTCGCCGGGACCAACGCCTGAGCGATGCAGGATCTGGATCGAGCCGATCGAGCCCGCGCACAGCAGGACTTCGCCCGCCGTCCGCGCCTCGACCATGTCGCCGCCCTGCCTGAAGCGGACGCCCACGGCGCGCCCGTTCTCGAGGATCAGACGATCCGCCTCGACGCCGGTTTCGAGCCGCAGATTGGGGCGCGACAGGGCCGGCTTCAGAAAGCCCCGCGCCGAAGACCAGCGGCGGCCGGCCTTCTGGTTGACATGAAAATAGCCGACGCCCTCGTTGTCGCCGGTATTGAAGTCCGGCGTGCGGCGCACGCCCATCTGCACGGCGGCGTCGGCGACGGCGTCGAGGACCTTCCAGGAAATCCGCGGCGCCTCGATGCGCCAGCCGCCGCCGGCGCCGTGGTGCTCGCTTTGCCCGAGGAAATGGTCCTCCAGCCGCTTGAACGCGAGCAGGACGTCGTCCCAGCCCCATCCCGACAATCCTAGCTGGCGCCAGTGATCGTAGTCGGCGGCCTGCCCGCGCATCGAGATCATGGCGTTGATGGCGGAGGAGCCGCCGATGACCTTGCCGCGCGGGTAGCCGAGCGAACGGCCATTGAGGCCCGGCTCCGGCTCGGTCTTGAACATCCAGTCGGAGCGCGGATTGCCGATGGCGAAGAGATAGCCGACGGGAATGTGGAACCAGATCCAGTCGTCCTTGCCGCCGGCCTCCAGCAGCAGCACGCGCTTGCCCGGATCGGCGGACAGCCTGTTGGCGACGATGCAGCCGGCGGTGCCCGCGCCGACGACGATATAGTCGAACTCACCCTCGATCCGCCGCGCCATCCCGATGTCTTCCTGCCCGCAGGCGGGCGGCCCGCGCCATGCCCGATTCCCGCATCCGTCGGGACGATCATAGGGCTTTCTCGCGGGGCTCCCTAGCCCGCCGCCGGCGACGGCCGTTATCCCGCCGACGCGTTGGCCCATGCGCCCAGAGCCGCGGCGACCTCCCGCGCGCGTTCGGGATCGAGATCGAGCGTGGTGAAGCGGTGGCCCTCGCGGATCGTCACGCGCAGGATGCGCATGCCGGTCTCGAAGCGCAATTCCTCGAGACGGAGTTCGCGTCCGTAGGGCGCCTGGATCGCGCCGAGCCTGATGCGTTCCGGCTCCGTCATTCGCGCCTGCGCTCCGCCTGGTAGAAGACAATCTCGAGTCGCGTCTCCCATTTGGGCGGCGTGTCGGGATATTCGGGCTTGATGTCCATGTAGAGATGGATCTCGCCGTCGCGCGCGGCCTCGGCGACGTGCTCTTCGAGTTGCCTGAAGCTCGTCGTCTCGGGATGGGCGATCATGATTTCGCTGACATAGACCATTTCGTTTCCTCGATAGCGCGGGTCAGGCGATCAGTCCGTGATAGCGGATGCGGTAGATGAGGCGGCCGCCCGCGGCGCCGTTGGCGAAGCCGGTCCTGTCGTGAAGGACGTTGTTGCAGATGAGCCCCATGCCCGGCCGCATGCGCGTCGACAGGACCAGAGGCTCGCCCGCGAGGATGCGAGTCAGCGCCGCGACGGCGCGCTGCGTCGCGACGTCCTCGCGCCACGAAATCGAGCGGGTGCGGGCCGTGTAGCGCATGCCGAGCGCGCCCGTGCGCGGGTCGATGTAGAAGACGGGGCCGACATTGACCGGGCGAACCTTGCCGTCCGGCTCGATGTTCTCGGGAATGCTCATGGCTTCCGGGTGCATGAGCGCGGCGATATGGCCGGGGTTCTCGTCGCGCAGCCTGATGTAGGCGATCTCGTGGTCGAGCAGGCGGTTGTCGCCGCCGTCCGCGTCGCGCACGCAATGCAGCAGCATCGCCTGCACCGCGCGGCCGGGTCCGTGATAATTGTAATAGCCGTCCGTATGCCAGGCGATCGGCCGGCTCGTATACGGAATATAGCCGAGGCGGCCGCCGCTCTCGACGACCTCGATCGCGACGAGGCCGTCGCGGTCGCGCGAGCGGTGATCCTCGATGGCGCTCAGGCCGAGGGCGGGGCCGAGCGCGAGAACGGCGGCGCGCTGGGCGGCCTCGTCGCGCGGCGGGCCGTCGAGCGCGTAGATCGCCATGTTGGCGCGCATGCAACGGTCGCGGATCGCGGCATGTTCGGCCGACGTCAGCGCCGCGGGATCGCCGATCTCCACGATCAGGTCGTCGACGGCGCGCGGATAGGCGGCGAGCTTCGCCTCGCGCCATGCGCGATAGGCGATGTCGTCGTCCAGATGAAACGGGTCGCCGTCCGGAGCCTCCGGCCCGATTTTCCGCAGGCTTGCGCCGCTCATTTCACCCTCTCCGAAGCCTCGCGCCCAGGCCCGGACGCCGCACCATTCGCTTGCGGGACGACGCCGAACAATATTTCCTATTCTCATATTCAGATTTTTTGTTATTATGGGTCCGTCACGTCCAAATGAAAAGTCCGAATCGCGCTTTCCGCCAAAGGGTCGCGCAGATCGAGGACAGCGGCGGGGCATGGGAGGCGCGCGACGGGAGGTCCGTCCGCGCGCAACGCTGAAGGGAGCAAGGGCATGTCGCACGACGAGGCGAGTGGCGCATCGACGCCGAACGGCAAGCACCCGACGCCAATGCTCGACGAGCTGGAAAGCGGTCCCTGGCCGAGTTTCGTGACCGGTCTGAAGCGGCTGCGCGATTCCGGGGACAAGCAATACGCCCCGATGATGAACGACCTGCTCGGACAGCTCGAGCATTCCTACGAAACCCGGACCGGCTACTGGAAGGGCGGCACGGTCTCGGTGTTCGGCTACGGCGGCGGCGTCATTCCGCGCTTCTCCGAAGTCGCCGGCCAGTTTCCCGCGTCCAAGGAGTTCCACACGCTGCGCGTCCAGCCGCCGGCGGGCTACCATTACACGACCGACCTGCTGCGCCAGCTCTGCGACATCTGGGAGAGGCACGGCTCCGGCCTCATCGCCTTCCACGGCCAGTCCGGCGACATCATGTTCCAGGGCTGCTCGACCGAGAACGTGCAGAAGGCCTTCGACGACCTCAACGAGATCGGCTTCGACCTCGGCGGCGCGGGCCCGGCGCTGCGCACGTCGATGAGCTGCGTCGGCCATGCGCGCTGCGAAATGTCCTGCTACGACGAGGTGCAGGCGCATCGCACGGTCATCAATGAATTCCTGGACGAGATGCATCGCCCGGCTCTGCCCTACAAGTTCAAGTTCAAGTTCTCGGGCTGCGGCAACGATTGCGTGAACGCGATCCACCGCGCCGACTTCGCCGTGATCGGCACCTGGCGCGACGACATGAAGGTCGACCAGAACGAGGTGAAGAAATACCTGGCGCGCGTCGGCCGCAAATATGCGATCGACCATGTGATCGCGATGTGTCCCACCCGCGCGCTGAGCCTCAACGACGACGACACGCTCGACGTCGACAACAAGTCCTGCGTGCGCTGCATGCACTGTCTCAACGTCATGACCAAGGCGCTGTCGCCGGGCGACGATCGTGGCGCCTCGATCCTGATCGGCGGCAAGCGCGCGCTGAAGGTCGGCGACCTCATGGGCACGATGATCGTGCCGTTCATGAAGCTCGACACGGAAGAGGATTTCGAGAAGCTCAAGGAATTCGCGCGCGGCCTGCTCGAATTCTTCGCCGACAACGCACTCGAGCACGAGCGCATCGGGGAGACGATGGACCGTATCGGCCTGCCCGCCTTCCTCGAGGCGGTCGGCATCGATCCCGATCCGAACATGGTCAATCATCCGCGCACCTCCTGCTACGTCCGCACGGACGATTTCGACGAGGAAGCGGCGAAGTATTTCGAGCGCAAGCTGCACAAGGACGCCTCGCGCGCCGCCGCGGAATAAGACGCCGGCCGGCCGCGGCGCCCTCCGCGCCGCGGCCGATCCAAGAGACTTTCGGGAGGAGTTCTCAGATGAATGTCGCCGTTCAGCCGCGTCGACCCGTCGAAACCGGCGTGCCGGATCCGTTTCCGCTCATGCACCCGGTGCTGAAGAAGAATTACGGCAACTGGGCCTGGCATGACCGCCTGCGCCCGGGCGTGCTGCATCACGTCTCCAAATCCGGCGACGAGGTCTGGACCGTGCGCGCCGGCACGCAGCGCCAGATGGACGTGTTCACGATCCGGCTGCTCTGCGACATCGGCGACAGTTTCGCCGAGGGCCATGTCCGCTTCACCACGCGCTCGAACATCGAGTTCATGCTGAGTTCGGTCGACAAGGTCGAGCCGCTGATCGCGGCGCTGGAGAACAACGGCTTCCCGGTTGGAGGCACCGGCAATTCGGTGTCGATGATCTCGCATACGCAAGGCTGGCTGCATTGCGACATTCCGGGCACCGACGCATCGGGTGTCGTCAAGAGCCTGATGGACATGATGCACCACGAGTTCACGCACGAGGAAATGCCGAACCGCGTGCGCATCACGACGTCCTGCTGCCAGATCAATTGCGGCGGGCAGGGCGACATCTCGATCAACGTGCAATACACCAAGCCGCCGAAGATCAACCACGATCTCGTCTCCAAGGTGTGCGAGCGCCCGGCGGTCGTCGCGCGCTGCCCGGTGGCGGCGATCCGTCCGGCGATGGTCAACGGCGTGCCCTCGCTCGAAGTCGACGAGAAGAAATGCGTGTGCTGCGGCGCCTGCTACCCGCCGTGCCCGCCGATGCAGATCAACGGCGCGGATTCGACCAAGATCGCGGTCTGGGTCGGCGGCAAGCATTCCAACGCCCGCTCCAAGCCGACCTTCCACAAGCTGGTCGTCGCCAACCTGCCGAACAATGCGCCGCGCTGGCCGGAGGTCGAGGCGGTCGTGAAGAAGATCCTCTACGCCTACAAGGAGCACGGCCGCGACTACGAGCGGCTCGGCGAGTGGATCGAGCGCATCGGCTGGCCGCGTTTCTTCGAATTGTGCGATTTCGCCTTCACCAAGCATCACCTCGATACGTGGACCGGCGCGCGCAAGACGATGAACATGTCTGCGCACGTGCATTTCTGAGACGAACGGCCGGCAAACAAGGCGACAGGGAGACGGGGCTTGCGTTTCGGGATTGTGGTCAACGAGGGGCCGTATACGCACCAGGCGTCGGATTCCGCCTATCGCTTCGCCGTCGCGGCGCTGGAGAAGGGACACGAGATTTTTCGCGTCTTCTTCTACCACGACGGCGTGAACAACGGCACGCGCTACACCGTGCCGCCGCAGGACGACCGCAACCTGCAGAAGCTGTGGAGCGAGCTCGCCGAGAAGCACGGGCTCGATCTCGTCGTCTGCATCGCGGCCGCGCAGCGGCGCGGCATCCTCGACGCCAACGAGGCCAAGCGTCAGGGCAAGGACGGCGACAATATCGCGCCGGGCTTCCGCATCTCGGGTCTCGGCCAGTTGATCGAGGCCGGCATCGAGGCGGACCGCCTCGTCACGTTCGGCGATTGAGGGCGACATGTCGGACGGCAGGAAGAAATTTTTCTACATCAATCGCAAGGCCCCCTATGGCTCGATCTACGCGCTGGAATCGCTGGAAGTGGTTCTGATCGGCGCGGCCTTCGAGCAGGATGTGAGCCTCGCCTTCATCGACGACGGCGTCTACCAGCTCATGGCCAATCAAGACACGGCCGGCGTCGGCATGAAGAATTTCTCCAAGACCTATCGCGCGCTCGGCGACTACGAGGTGCGCAAGCTCTACGTCGAAAAGGAATCGCTCGCCGAGCGCGGCCTGACCGCCGACGATCTGATGCCGATCGTCTACGAGGATGAGGACGAGGATTACGCGGAAAAGCCGTCGCTGATCTTCGTCGACCGCTCCGAAATGGCCGCGCTGATCGCGGCCCAAGACGTCATCCTGAGTTTCTGAGGGCGCGATGGGAACGCTGCATACCGTCAACAAGTCCCCGTTCGATCGCAATTCCTTCGCGACGTGCCTGGCGCATGCGCGCGTCGGCGACGCCGTGCTGATGATCGAGGACGGCGTGGTCGGCGCGCGCAAGGGCTCGGCCTTCGCGCCGGCGCTGGCCGCCAAGCTCGCGACCTGCGCGATCTATGCGCTTGCGCCCGATCTCGCCGCGCGCGGCATGAAGCCGGAGGACGTGCTGGAGGGCGTGAAGCTCGTGGATTACGCGGGCTTCGTCGATCTGGCGGCGGAACAGACGCGCGTCTGCGCCTGGTTGTGACGCCCGCGCCGGGCGTGTGAAGCGGAATTGAACAGGAGGAACACGAATGAGCACGATGACCGCCTACGAGATCAACGGCCTCGTCGCCGAGCACGACGAAGAGGGCTATCTCAAGGATATCGGCCAATGGAATCCGGAGCTCGCCGAGCTGATCGCCAAGAGCGAGCAGATCGAGATGACGCCGGACCATTGGGAAGTCGTGAACTTCCTGCGCGAATATTACGAGGAATACCAGATCGCGCCGGCGGTCCGCATCCTCGTGAAGGAAATGACCAAGAAGTTCGGCAAGGAGAAGGGCGACCAGAAGGCGCTCTACGCTCTCTTCCCCTACGGCCCGGCCAAGCAGGCGTGCAAGATCGCCGGCCTGCCGAAGCCGACCGGCTGCGTCTGACGCTTCACCGCGTCGTTTTTCGCGCGACAAAGCGCTAGTCCCGACCGAAGAGGCGACAAGCCCGCGGCCGAGGGAGGACTCATGCTTACGGCGATCTTCGCGATCCTGTTCTATCTGGCGGCGGCCATTCTCCTCGCGGGGCTGGCGCTGCGCATCCGGCTCTACGCGAAGACGCCCGCGCCGCTGAAGATTCCCACGACGCCGGCGCCGATCACGCGCGGCGGCGTCGTCCTGCGCATGGCGCGCGAGGTCACGCTGTTCGAGAGCCTGTTCAAGTCGAACAAATGGACCTGGGCCTTCGGTTGGGTCTTCCACGTTTCGCTGGCGATCGTCCTGTTCCGCCACCTGCGCTATTTCCTGCAGCCCGTGCCCGAGATCGTCGCCATCATGCAGCCGGTCGGCGTGCTCGCGGGCTTTTCCATGGTGGCGGGCCTGCTGGCCTTGTGGGGGCGGCGTCTCGTCGTCGAGCGCGTGCGCTACATCACCGGCCCGTCGGACCATCTGATGCTCGCCCTGCTGGCGATGATCGGGATCAGCGGCCTCAGCATGAAATTCGTCGCGCATACCGACATCGTCGCAGTCAAGGCGTTTTTTCTCGGGCTGATGTATTTCGACTGGAGGCCGTTGCCGGCCGATCTCAATCTTCTCGTCCACCTCTCGCTGGTGCTGACGCTGATGATCGTCTTCCCCTTTTCGAAGCTGCTGCACGCGCCCGGCGTGTTCTTCAGCCCGACGCGCAACCAGGCCGACGATTCCCGCGAGCGCCGCTATGCGCCGCGCGGGCTGCTGAAGCCGCAAGCCAGGGCCTGAGGAGAGACGCATGGCCGCCGTGTCCTCAGACTTCAAGCCGCGGGAGAGAATTGTCGGCGATCCCATCGAGATCCCGCAGATCGCCTGCGGCGCGATGGCGGAGTCGAAGCCCTACGTCGCCAAGGCCGACCACAACGAGAAGCTCGGCTTTCCCGGCGAGCTGGTGGAAGACTGGCGTGACAAGGCGATCTTCCGGCTCGGCGAATTGCTGGAAAACAATCGCGCGCTGCGCGTCTACCTCGATTCCTGCGTGAAGTGCGGCGCCTGCACGGACAAGTGCCATTACTTCCTCGGCACCGGCGATCCCAAGAACATGCCGGTCGCGCGGCAGGACCTCTTGCGCAAGGTCTACCGCCGCCATTTCACCTGGGCCGGCAAGGTCATGCCGTGGCTGGTCGGCGCGGAAGACCTGACGAAGGAAGTGCTCGACGACTGGTATTCCTACTTCCACCAGTGCTCGCAGTGCCGCCGCTGCTCGGTGTTCTGCCCCTACGGCATCGATACGGCCGAGATTTCCATGGCCGCGCGCGACATCATGGACACGATCGGGCTCGGGCAGAAATATTCGAACGAGATCATCGGCAAGGTCTTCAACATCGGCAACAATCTCGGCCTGCCGCCGAAGGCGCTGAAGAACACGCTCGAAGGCCTCGAGGAGGAGATCGAAGAAGATACCGGCGTGCCGGTCAAACTGCCGCTCGACGTCCAGGGCGCGGAAATCCTGCTGGTGACGCCGAGCGCTGACTTCTTCGCCTCGCCCCACATGGAAGGGCTGATCGGCTACGCCAAGGTGCTGCACGAGGCCGGCGTCTCCTGGACGCTGTCGACCTATGCGTCGGAGGCTGCGAATTTCGGCATGTTCGTCGGCTCGCAGGAGAACATGCAGAAGGTCGCGCAGCGCATCGCCAAGGCGGCGCGCGACCTCGGCGTCAAGCGCCTCGTGTTCGGCGAGTGCGGCCACGCCTGGCGTGTCGCCTATTCCTTCCTCGACACGCTGGCCGGCCCGTTCGATTTCCTCGATTCCAGATATCCGGTCCCGCAGCACATCTGCGAATTCACCCATGACCTGATCGAGCAGGGCAGGCTGCGCTTCGACAAGTCGAAGAACGACGAGTTCCGCCTGACCTTCCACGATTCCTGCAACGTCGCGCGCGCCTCGCGCATGGGCAACAAGCCCGGCGGCCAATTCGAGATTCCGCGCGCCATCCTGCGCGCGAGCTGCAATTACTTCTTCGACATGGCGCCCGAGACGATCCACGAGAAGACGCTGTGCTGCGGCGGCGGCGGCGGATTGCTCACGGACGAATTGATGGACGTGCGCGTCAAGGGCGCGCAGCCGCGCATGCGCGCGCTGAAGGATGTCGCCGACGAACACGGCGTGACGCACATGGCGGCGATCTGCGCGATCTGCAAGGCGCAATTCTCGAAGATCCTGCCGCAATACGGCTTCGAGATGGACGGGATCGTGAGCGTCCACCAGATGGTGTCGAACGCCATCCTGCTCACCGGTTCGCGACAGGCGGAAGACTACGACGCACAGGGCCAGCCCGCTGGCGCTCAGGCGTGAGGAGACGGCGATGAACGACCAGAGCCCGAACACCAAGCCGACGCACCGCCGCTTCAAGAACGGCGACAGCGTGTGGAACTGGACCGACCTGACGTCCAAGATCTTCCAGGCGGACAAGTCCTACAAGTGTCCGACCTACGTGCATCGCACGCCGCCGTGCCAGGGCGGCTGCCCGTCGGGCCACGACATCCGTGGCTGGCTGCAGATCGCGCGCGGCATGGACAAGCCGCCCATCGCCGGCATGGCGTGGCAGCAATACGCGTTCGAGCGCATGGTCTCGGCCAATCCGTTCCCGGCGACCATGGGCCGCGTGTGCCCCGCGCCCTGCGAGGACGGCTGCAACCGCAACGAGGTCGACGATTTCGTCGGCATCAACGCGGTCGAGCAATATGTCGGCGACTGGGCGATCGAGAACGGAACGAGCCTGCCGGCGCCGCCCGCGCTCGGCGCCGGAAAGATCGCCGTGATCGGCGGCGGGCCGGCCGGGCTTGCGGCGACCTATTTCCTGCGCATGAAGGGCCATGCGGTCACGATCTTCGAGATGCAGGACAAGCTCGGCGGCATGATGCGCTTCGGCATTCCCGGCTATCGCACGCCGCGCGAGATGCTGGACGCCGAGATCGGCCGCATTCTCGCGCTCGACGGCGTGACCGCGCGCACGGGCGTGCGCGTCGGCAGGGACGTGAGCGTCGAGGAGCTCGAGCGCGACTACGACGCGATCTTCTGGGGCATCGGCGCGCAATCGGGCCGCCCGCTGCCCGTGCCGGGCGCAGACGCCGAGAATTGCATCACCGGCGTCGAATTCCTCGACGCCTTCAACCGCGGCTGGGTGTTCTCGACGGCGAAACGAATCGTCGTCGTCGGCGGCGGCGACACGTCGATCGACGTCGCGTCGGTGGCGCGCCGGCTCGGCCATATCAGCGCCCGGCATCAGCACGACGTCGCCGGCGCCGAGACGTTCGGCTATACCGCGCACGACGTCGCCGGCGCGCTGCGCCGCGAGGGCGCGGAGATCACGCTGACGTCGCTGTTCCCGATCGAGCAGATGACGGCCGCCGAGCGCGAGCGCGAGGACGCCAAGCGCGAGGGCGTCGACATCCAGGGCGGCGTCATGCCGCTGGAAGTGATCAAGGGCGAGGACGGCCGCGCGCGCGCGCTGCGCATGTGCAAATGCACGATGAAGGGGAACGCGCCGCAGCCGATCGACGGCACGGAATACGAGATCGAATGCGACATGGTGATCTCGGCGATCGGCCAGATGGCCGACCTGTCGCAGGGGCTCGAGAAGCTCGACGGCGGGCGCGGCGGCATCGCCATCGATCCCGTCTACAAGGTGCGCAAGCTCGACAAGCATTTCGCCGGCGGCGACGCGGTGCGGCCGCATCTGCTGACAACCGCGATCGGCCACGGGCGCGTGGCCGCCGAGACGATGGATCATTTCCTGGCCGGCGCGCTGGAGGAAAAACGTCCGAAGGTGGACGTGCACCAGTTCAACCTGCTGGAGGAGCTGCATGCGCGCCATCTCGATCCCGCGCCCTACGACCATACGCAGACGCGCGGGACATCGGCGGCGAAATTCGCGGTCCACAATTACGAGGACCGCTCGTCGACGCAGATCATTCCGCACAAGGACCTGTTCAAGGGCCATTTCAACTATGTCGAGCGCAACAAGCGGCAGGAGCGCCACGTCCACGCCGACAAGGTGATCGGCGATTTCGAGGAGCGCATCGTCCGCCTGACCGAAGAGCAGGCGCGCAAGGAGGGCGAGCGCTGCATGAGCTGCGGCCTGTGCTTCGAATGCGACAATTGCGTCATCTATTGCCCGCAGACGGCGGTCGCGCGCGTGCCGAAGAAGGAACGCGCCGTCGGGCGCTACGTCTATACGGACTACACCAGGTGCATCGGCTGCCACATCTGCGCCGACGTCTGCCCGACAGGCTACATCCAGATGGGTCTCGGGGAGTAGGCGATGCGCGCATCCCCGCCGCGTCGCCTGCTGTTCGCCGTTCTGGCCGCGGCGGGCGCGGTCCTCGGCTCTGCGCGGGCCGAGGCCGCCGACCGCACGCCAATCCCGCAGCCGGCCAGGCCCGCGGGCGCGCAGACATGCGTCGCCGACACGGAGTTCATGCGGCGCAACCACATGACGATGCTGCTGCACCAGCGCGACGAAACCGTGCACGAGGGTATCCGGACGAGGCAGTTCAGCCTCGCCAATTGCGTGGCCTGCCATGCGGTGAAGGGCGCGGACGGCAAGCCGGTGGCCTATTCCGATCCGAAGCACTTCTGCCGCACCTGCCACAGCTATGCGGCGGTGCGGGTCGATTGTTTCGAGTGCCACGCCTCCCGGCCGGAAGAGAAGGCGAAAGCGGCGGATGCGGGCGATCCGGCCTTGTCGGCGCTGTCGGCGCATCTCGCGGAGATGAAGAAATGAGCGAGGCCGCAGACCAGATGGCCGCGCCGGACCGTCGCGCGCTGCTGAAGAGCGCGGTCGGGCTCGCCACGACGGCGATCGCGCCCGGCGTCACGCTCTACGCCTTCGGCATGGCGGAGGCCGGCGCGAAGCCCGCCGATCAGGCTGTTACGTCCGCCAAGCGCTGGGGCCTGCTGATCGACATCAACAAATGTCCGCCCGGCTGCGACACATGCGTGACCGCCTGCAGCGAGGAGAACGGCTGGAAGTCGACCGGCCATCCCGGGACTGACGCGCAATGGATTCGCAAGGTCACGCTGCGCGATCCGCAAACCGGCGTGAAACGCGAGGCGCCGGCCATGTGCCAGCACTGCGCCAGCCCGCCCTGCGTCGACGTGTGCCCGACCGGCGCCTCGTTCAAGCGCGCGGACGGCATCGTGCTCGTCGACAAGCACATCTGCATCGGCTGCCGCTATTGCATGATGGCCTGTCCCTACAAGGCGCGCTCCTTCGTGCACGAGCCGCACGACGACCAGAAGGTCGAGGCGCCGCGCGGCAAGGGGACGGTCGAAAGCTGCACCTTCTGCGTGACGCGCGTCGACGCCGGGCGCATCCCGGCCTGCGTCGAGGCCTGCGCGACGAAGGCCGGCGCCGCCATGACTTTCGGCGACCTCAACGATCCCGCCAGCGGCGTTTCGAAGGCGCTGGCGTCGGGCGCAAGCGCGCAGATCCGGGCCGATCTCGGCCTCGATCCCGGCGTGCGCTACCGCAACCTCTGACGGGCGAGCGACAATGGCGAAGGTGAAATTCCAGACGCTCGACAAGACCAGCTCCGGCTTCTGGGCGCTGATCGCGTTGCATGTCGGGCTCGTCGCGCTCGGCCTCGGCGCCGCGCTCTACATGGAGGAGCACGGCCATATCGTCACGGGCATGAACAACCAGGTCGTCTGGGGCCTGCCGCATGTCTTCGCGGTCTTCCTGATCGTCTCGGCTTCGGGCGCGCTCAACGTCGCGTCCGTCTCGTCGGTGTTCAACCGGCTCGCCTACAAGCCTTATGCGCGGCTTTCAGGCATTCTCGCCGTCGCGCTGCTGGCGGGCGGGCTTGCGGTGCTGGTGCTCGATCTCGGGCGGCCGGAACGGCTGATCGTCGCGATCCTCAAGCACAATTTCAAGTCGATCTTCGCCTGGAACATCTATCTCTACACCGGCTTCATGGCGATCGTGGCCGCCTATCTCTTCGCCATGATGGACCGGCGCGCGTCGCAGAACGCGACGCTCGGCAAGTCGATCGGCTGGCTCGCCTTCGCATGGCGCCTCGTTCTCACCACGGGCACGGGCTCGATCTTCGGTTTCCTGATCGCGCGCGAGCTCTACGATTCCGCGATCATGGCGCCCCTGTTCATCTCGGCGTCCTTCCTCTACGGCCTCGCCTTCACGGTGCTCGTGCTCATCATGATGAGCAGCGAGACGCGCGCCGAGCTGATGACGCCGGAGATGGTGGAGAAATTTCGCGGCCTGCTCGCCATCTTCGCGCTGGCGACGTTGTTCCTCACCCTCGTGCAGCATGTGACGCGGCTCTATTCGACCGCGCATGTCGAGGCCGAATTGTTCATCCTGCGCGACGGCGGGATCTACACGCTGCTGTTCTGGGGCGGGCAGATTCTGATCGGCGCGCTGCTGCCCCTCGGGCTGCTCGCCCTGCGCGGCTTCGACAGCGGGCGGCGCGGCCTCACGCTGATCTCGATGCTGTTTCTCGCCGGCGGGCTCGCGCAGATGTATGTCATCATCATCGGCGGCCAGGCCTTCCCGCTGAAAATCTTCCCCGGCTACGAGGTGTCGAGCAGCTTCGGCGACGGCGTGGTCGCGCGTTACATCCCCTCGCTGCCGGAGGCTCTGCTCGGCGTCAGCGGCGTCTCGATCGCCATGCTGCTGACGGCGGCGGCGCTGCGCCTGCTGCCTTTCCTGCCGCAGGGCCAGGCGGAGAAAGCGTAAGGATGCTCATGCTCCGCGAGCCCCATCCCTTCGCGCGCTTCGTCAACATCCTCGGCCGCGGCAAGTCGTTCTCGCGCGCGCTGACGGTGGAGGAGGCGCAGGAATCGATGGGCATGATCCTCGACGGCCAGGCGCTGCCGGAGCAGATCGGCGCCTACCTGATGCTGCTGCGCTTCAAGGAAGAGGCGGGCTCCGAAATCGCAGGATTCGCGATGGCGGCGCGCGCGCGGTTCGCCAGGCCCGCCGGCACGCCGAAGGTCGATCTCGACTGGCCCTCCTACGCCGGCAAGAAGCGGCAATTGCCCTGGTACATTCTCGCGGCGCTGGCGATCGCAGGCACGGGCCGGCGCGTGCTGATGCACGGCGCCGACGGCCATACGGCGGGGCGCATCTATTCGACGCAGGCGCTGGCCGCGCTCGGCGTCCCCGTCGCCCGCGACGCGGCGGAGGCCGCGCGCCATCTGAACGCGCGCAATTTCGCCTATCTGCCGCTGCCGGCGATCAGCCCGAAGCTCGCCGAGATGCTCGGGCTGCGGCCAATCCTCGGGCTGCGCTCGCCCGTGCATTCGCTGGTGCGCGCGCTCAACCCGTTCGACGCGGGCGCCTCGCTGCTCGGCGTCTTCCATCCCGGCTACATGGACATCCATCGCGACGCCGAAGTTATCTTGGGCCATGCGCGCACATTGATCTTCCGCGGCGATGGCGGCGAGGCGGAGCGGCGGCCGAACAAGCCCTGCGAACTCTTCACCGTCCATGAGGCGGGCTATGATGAAAGGCGCTGGCCGGCGACGATCGATCCGCGCCAGACGCCGGACGAGGACATGAATCTCGACCGTCTCGCCGCCGTATGGCGTGGCGAGGCCGGCGACGCCTATGGCGAGGCGGCGGCGATCGGCACGATCGCGCTGGCGCTGACGGCGATGGGCGAAACGCGGGAGCCGGCGGAGGCGCAAGGCGCGGCGGCGCGGCTGTGGGCGGCGCGCGACCGCGCCAGAACAATTCTCGCGGCCTGATCCATGGGCCGCCTCTTCATCTCGGCCCTGCACAAGTCGTCCGGCAAGACGATGATTTCCGTCGGCGTCGCGGCGGCGCTGCGCGCGCGCGGACATGTCGTCCAGACCTTCAAGAAGGGGCCGGACTATATCGACCCGATGTGGCTGGCGCATGCGAGCGGGCGCGCCTGCTTCAATCTCGATTTCAACACGCAGGAGCCGGCGGAGATCGTCGCCGCCGTCGCGCGCAAGTCGCAGGGCGCCGATGTGGCGCTGATCGAGGGGAACAAGGGCCTGCACGACGGCGTCGCCACCGACGGGCGCGATTCCAGCGCGGCGCTGGCGCGGCTGACGCAGGCGCCTGTCGTGCTCGTCGTCGATACGCTCGGCATGACGCGCGGCGTCGCGCCGATGCTGATGGGTTTTCGCGCTTTCGACCCGGCCGTTCGCATCGCGGGCGTCATCCTCAACAAGGTCGGCGCCGCGCGGCAGGAGGCGAAACTGCGGCAGGCGATCGAGACCTATTGCGACCTGCCGGTGCTCGGCGTCATCGGCCGCGATGCGGCGCCGGCGGTCGAGGAGCGTCATCTGGGCCTCGCGCCGCCGGCCGAATGCGCGAAGCTCGAGGTGATCATCGCGCATCTGGCGGATGTCGTGGACAAGGGCGTCGATCTCGACCGGCTGCTCGCGGCCGCCGACGGCGCGCCATTGCCGCAGGCCGCGCCCCTGCCGGCGGCGGCGCCCGCCGACATTGTCGTCGCCGTCGCGCGGGATGCGGCCTTCGGCTTCTACTATGCCGACGATCTCGAGGCGCTCGAGCGCGCCGGCGCGAAACTCGTCTTCTTCGACACGCTGCGCGACCGGCGCCTGCCCGATTGCGACGGGCTGCTCATCGGCGGCGGCTTTCCCGAGACGCAGGCGGCGGCGCTCGCCGCCAACGCCTCCCTGCGGGCCGACATCGCCCGGGCGCTGGCCGCCGGCCTGCCGGCCTACGCCGAATGCGGCGGCCTCATGTATCTCTGCCGCTCGCTTTCCTGGCGCGGCCGCACGCACGAGATGGTCGGCGCGGTGGCCGCCGACGCCGTCATGCGGGACCGGCCGCAGGGCAGGGGGCTCGTCGTCGTCGAGGAAACGGCCGACGCCCCCTGGCCAGCGGGCGGCGGGCCGCTGCCGGCGCACGAATTTCATTATGCCGCGCTCGAAAATGTCGATCCCCGGACGCGCTTCGCCTGGCGCGTCACGCGCGGCCACGGGATCGACGGCGCGCATGACGGCATCGTGGCCGGCAACCTGCTTGCGGGCTTCACGCATTTCCGGGATACCTCGCGCAACGGATGGGCGCAGCGTTTCGCGGCCTTCGTGCGGGCGCGGCGGCGCGCGTCGCGGGCCGCGTGAAGCGATTGGACAAGGAACGACAGACCCAGATGGAGCATCTGCCGATCTTCCTGGCGGTGAAGGGCAAGTGGGCGGCCGTGATCGGCGGCGGCCTTGCGGCCGCGCGCCGCGCCGAGCTGCTGCTGCGCGCGGGCGCGCATGTCACGGTCTTTGCGCCTGCCTTCTCGGATGAATTCACCGATGTCGCGGCGGCCTTCGCCTTCGAGCGCATCGCGCGCTGGCCGCACAAGGCCGCCGAGCTGGAAGGCGTCGCCGTCTGCATCGTGGCGACGGACGACAGGGCGCAGGACGAGCGCGCGCATGCGCTTGCCAAGGCTGCGAATGCGCTGGTCAATGTCGCGACGCGGCCCGATCTCTGCGATTTCGTCCTGCCCTCGATCGTCGACCGCAGCCCGCTGGTCGTCGCCATTTCCACCGGCGGGGCGTCCCCTATCCTCGGGCGCATGCTGAAGGCGCAACTGGAATCGACCATTCCCGCCGCCTATGGCCGCCTCGCCGATTTCGTGCGCGCCTCCCGTGCGAAAGTGAACGCCGCCATCGCCGATGCGGCGGGGCGGCGGCGCTTCTGGGAACGCGCGCTGGACGGGCCGATCGGCGAGATGGTTCTGGCCGGCGACGAGGGGCGCGCCGCGCAGGCGCTGGCCGCCGCGATGGATGTGGCCGCAAACGAGGGCGCCGAAGGGATGGGCGAGGTCTATCTCGTCGGCGCAGGGCCGGGCGACCCGGACCTGCTGACGTTCCGCGCGCTCCGGCTGATGCAGAAGGCCGAGGTCGTTCTCTACGACCGCCTCGTCGATCCGGCGATCGTCGCGCTCGCCCGACGCGAGGCCGAGCGCATCTACGTCGGCAAGCGGCCGAAGGATCATCCCGTGCCGCAGGAGGAGATCAGCGACATGCTGATCCGTCTGGCGAAGCAGGGCAAGCGCGTGCTGCGGCTGAAGGGCGGCGACCCCTTTGTGTTCGGGCGCGGCGGGGAGGAGATCGAGCGGCTCGCCGAAAACCGCATTCCCTTCCAGGTCTGCCCGGGCGTGACGGCGGCCATCGGCTGCTCGGCCTATTCCGGCATTCCGCTCACCCATCGCGACCATGCGCAGGCCTGCGTCTTCGTCACCGCGCACAGCCGGCACGGGCTGATCGATCTCGACTGGGCGACGGTGATCCGGCCCGGCCAGACGGTGGCCGTCTACATGGGCCTGGGCCATATAGAGGAACTGATGGCGGCCTTCATGGCGCATGGCGCCGCGCCCGACCTGCCGGCGGCGATCGTCGACAACGGCACGCGCCCCAACCAGCGCGTGGTGGTTGGCGTGCTGGCCGATCTGGCGGGCAAGGCGCGCGCCTCGCACTTGCGCGGGCCGACCATCGTCATCGTGGGCACCGTCGTGCGCCTGCGGGAAAAACTGGACTGGCATTGGCGGCCCGGCGCGGCGGCGGAATCGAACGAGGAACGATCATGAGCGTGACGCAGCAACAGGTTTTGGCGGCGATCGCCGATCTTCCGGGGCCGGACGCCTCGAAGACGCTCGCCCAGTCCGGCGCGCTCGCCGGCGTGAACGTGCGCGACGGCAAGGTCTTCGTCTCCATCAACGTCGAGCCCGGCAAGGTGCAGGCGCTGGAGCCGATGCGCGGGCGCGTGGAAGCGGTCATCAAGAAACTGCCGGGCGTCGCCGCCGCCTATGTCACCCTGACGAGCGAGGCCGAGCAGGGGGGCGCCCAGCGTGTCCGCTCCTCGGGCGCCGGCCCGGCCAAGCCGGCCGCGAAGGGCGGCGCGGCGCGCATCGGCAAGATCATCGCGGTCGCCTCCGGCAAGGGCGGCGTCGGCAAATCGACGACGGCCTGCAATGTCGCGCTCGGCCTCGCGCGGCAGGGCCTCAAGGTCGGCGTGCTCGACGCCGACGTCTACGGCCCATCCATGCCGCGTCTCTTCGGCATCAAGGGCAAGCCGCAGATGGCGGCCGACGGCGTGAAGCTCGCGCCGATGGAGAATTACGGCGTCAGGGTCATGTCGATCGGCTTCCTCGTGGAAGACGAGGCGCCGATCGTGTGGCGCGGCCCGATGGTCATGTCGGCGATCAAGCAGCTTCTCGAAGATGTCGACTGGGGCGATCTCGACGTCCTCGTCGTCGACATGCCGCCGGGCACGGGCGATGCGCAGTTGACGCTGGCGCAGAGCGTGCCGCTCGCCGGCGCCATCATCGTGTCGACGCCGCAGGACCTCGCGCTGATCGACGCGCGGCGCGGCATCGCCATGTTCCAGCAGGTGCATGTGCCGATCATCGGGGTGGTCGAGAACATGAGCTTCTTCCTGTGCCCGCATTGCGGCGGACGCTCGGACCTGTTCGGCCACGGCGGCGCGCGCCACGAGGCCGAGCGGCTCGGCGTGCCCTTCCTCGGCGAGGCGCCGCTGCACATGTCGATCCGCGAGACGTCGGACGCGGGCGCGCCGGTCGTGGCGACCGCGCCCGAGAGCCCGCAGGCGCAAGCCTACATCGACATCGCGCGTAAGGCCTGGGCGAACGTGAGCGCCGGCGCGGTCGGCGCGCGACCCGCGCCGCGCATCGTCGTCAATTGATCTCGGGCAGGGAGCGGACGAGTCGGCCATGGCGATCGAATTTCAAGGCAGGACGATCGAGACGACGGCAAGCGGCTATCTGGTCGACCAGGAGGACTGGAGCCGCGAGCTCGCAGTGCAGATGGCGGCGCAGGACCAGATCGAGCTGACCGACCGGCATTGGGACCTGATCGACTACCTGCGCGAGGAATTTTTCGAGAACAACGAATCGACGCCCAATACGCGCACGATCATCAAGGCGATGAGCGAGCGCTGGGGCGACAGGGTCGACCAGAAGACGCTCTACGACCTCTTCCCGCTCGATCCGTCCAAGCAGGGCGGGCGCATCGCCGGCCTGCCGGAGAGCCGCCGCAAGGGCGGCTATTGATCGGCGTTTCCGATCTCGCCGCCGGCGGATCCGGCGCGCTCGTCGGCTTCACGCTCGGCCTGATCGGCGGCGGCGGATCGGTTCTGGCCGTGCCGCTGCTCGTCTACGTCGTCGGCGTCGCCTCGCCGCACATCGCGATCGGCACGAGTTCCGTGGCGGTCGCGGCCAACGCCTTCGTCAATCTCATCGGCCACTGGCGGCAGGGCAATGTGCGCTGGCCCTGCGCGCTGGTGTTCACGACCGCCGGCGTCGCCGGCGCCGCGCTCGGCTCGAGCGCGGGCAAGGCTTTCGACGGCAAGAAACTGCTCTTCCTGTTCGGCGCGCTCATGGTCGCGATCGGGATCGCCATGCTCCTGCGCAAGGGGGCGCGCGAGGAGGATTTCGCGCCGCTGCGCCGTTCGAACGCGGCCACGATGGGGCCGAAGCTCGTTGCGACCGGCGCGGCCGTCGGCGCGCTGTCGGGCTTTTTCGGCATCGGCGGCGGCTTCCTGATCGTGCCGGGGCTCATGATGTCCGCCAACATGCCCATGCTGACGGCGGTCGGCACGTCGCTGGTCGCCGTCACGGCCTTCGGCCTCACGACGGCCGTTTCCTACGCGGTCTCGGGGCTGGTCGACTGGCGGATCGTCGCGATCTTCATCGGCGCCGGCGCGTTCGGCGGCCTTGCGGGCATGCGCGCGGCGCAGCATCTCGGCGCGCAGAAAGCGGCGCTTGCGAAAACGTTCGCGGCCATCGTGATCTGTGTCGGCGTCTATGTGATGGCGCGTGGGATTGCGGCCTTTGTCGGCTGAATCCCGACCCGGCCGGGGCCGGAGGCCGCGCGCGGCGTCAACGGCGGGAGGATTTCGCCTTCGCCTCGGCCGCCGACATGGACGCCTTGACCCTGGGCTCGCCTTTTTCGTCGGGCTCGCAGAAAGCCTTGCGCAGCG
>DAIRCS010000009.1:43712-54438 GCA_036796555.1 Rhodoblastus sp.
GGACGTTCTCGTCGGCCAGCGAATAATAGATCGTCTTGCCGTCGCGGCGCGTCGAGACCAGCCGGTCGAGGCGCAGCCGCGCCAGTTGCTGCGAAACGGTCGACTGGCGCTCGCCGAGGATGTTCTCGAGCTCGCCGACTGAGCATTCGCGCTCCGACAGGGCGCAGAGCAGCAGCAGGCGGGATTCGTGCGACAAGGCCTTGAGGAAATCGCTCGCCTCGCGGGCTTTCTCCGCCATCATGGCGAAATCGGCGGCGGCTTTCTGGGCGTCGGTCGAGGTCGGTCTTTCAAGAGTCTTGAGCGCAGCGGCCATCGTTTCGTCGATCCGTTTCATCCGCCGCGGGGACCGCCAAGCTCGCCGGCGCTGCGCGACGTCAGGCGCCGAAGCGCGCGCAGGCGCCGCGACTCCTCCAATATATTAACGAATACATATAGAATGAAATCATCATATTCGCAACCGAATGGGCACGCGCGCGCCGCGCCGGGGCGCTCCCGGAGGGGCGGAAACGAAAAGCGCCCGCCCGCCGGCGCGCGCCTCAGTTGAAGGCGCAGCCGGGCCTGAGGCCGAAGCGCTTGAGCATGATCGCCAGCGGGCAGAAGCCGGTGAAGGAGGCTTGCAGCAGATTGGCGCCGACGAAGGCCGTGAACCACAGCCAGTTGGGCGAATGCCAATGCGCGAGCGCAAGCGAGGCGAGGATGAAGACGCCCGCAAAACGCATGACCAGGGAATCGACGCTCATTTGCTCTTCCTTTTCCGGGGCGCGGGCTCGGGCAGGGCGCATTCGCCGGCGCAGAACATGTCGTGCAGAAGGCCGATCATGCGCTCGACGTTGGGGCCGGCGAGCGAATAGCAGATCTTCTGCGCCTCGCGCCGCGTGTGCACCAGACCGTCGGCGCGAAGCCGGGCGAGATGCTGCGACAGCGTGGGCTGGCTGAGGTCGAGCGACGCGCAGAGCTCGTTGACCGAGCGCTCCCGCCGATAGAGGTCGCACAGGATCATCAGGCGACTGCGATTGGCCAGCGCCTTCAGCATTGTCTCAGCCTGCGACGCTTGCGCTGCGAGATCCTCAGCTTTCATATTGCAATATTCGCATATTCGGATATAAATGTCAAACCCTATCGAAGAGGTTGCCGGTTATGCGGGTCTGGAGTTTGGCTGCGCTCGTCGTCGAGGCGCTCATTCTGACAATGGCGCAGGGCGCCGCGGCTGGCGAGTTCGCCGTGCGCGCGCAGGAGATGGACGATCGCAAGGCGGTGATCGCCACGGTCGAGCCGGTGCGCCAGCTGGTCGCGCGGGCGCGGATCGGCGGCACGGTCGCGCAGCTCGGCGTCAAGGAGGGCGACGTCGTCGCCGCGGGCCAGGAGATCGCGCGCGTCGTTGACCAGAAACTGTCGCTGCAGATGCAGGCGCTCGAGTCGCGCATCAAGTCGCAGCAGGCCGCGCGCGACAAGGCGCAGGCCGATTTCGACCGCGTCGCCGAACTCGTCCGCCGCGGCGTGAGCACGCAGGCGCAGTTCGACCAGGCGAAGGCCGCGCTCGACATAGCCGAACGCAACCTGTCGGCGATCAAGTCGGACCGCGACGTCGTCGTGCAGCAGAGCGCGGAAGGCGCCGTGCTGGCGCCGGGCGCCGGGCGCGTGCTGACCGTGCCGGTTTCGCCGGGGCGCGTGCTCCTGCCGGGCGAGACGGTCGCGACCATCGCCGAAGAGCAGTTCATCCTGCGCCTGCAATTGCCCGAGCGGCACGCGCGCTTCATGCGCGCCGGCGACAAGGTGCTGATGGCCGCGCGCGGCGAGGAGGGCGGCCTGAAGGCCGCGCAGGAAGGCAGGGTGCGCATCGTCTATCCGGAGATCGCCGGCGGCCGCGTGATCGCCGACGTCGACGCGCCCGGCATCGGCGCCTATTTCGTCGGCGAGCGCACGCGCGTCTACGTCTCGACCGGCAAGCGCAAGACGATCGTCGTGCCAGCGTCGGCGGTGTTCGAGCGTTCGGGCGTGAAATTCGTGCAATTGAAAGGCGGCGACGAGGTCGTCGTGCAGACGGGCGAGGTCCTGCAGGACAGCGTCGAAATCCTCTCGGGGATCGCCGACGGCGACGTGCTGCTGACGCCATGAGCCACGAACCCGTGACCCATCTCGGCGTTTCCGGGCGGCTGACGCGCGCCTTCATCGTCTCGCCTCTCACGCCGCTCCTGCTTCTGGCCGCGATCATCGTCGGCGCGATCGCGCTCGTCGCCCTGCCGCGCGAGGAGGAGCCGCAGATCAGCGTGCCCATGGTCGACATCGTCGTGCCCGCCAACGGCTACAAGGCGGCGGACGCGGTCGAACTCGTCACGCGGCCGCTCGAGGACATCGTCAAGGGCATCGACGGCGTCGAGCACGTCTATTCGCAGACGCAGGACGACAATGTGCTCGTCACCGCCCGCTTCCTCGTCGGCACGGACGCGGATTCCGCGATCCTGCGCGTGCACGAGAAGATTCGCGCGCATATCGGTGAATTGCCCAAAGGCCTTGTCGAGCCGCTCATCATCGGCCGCGGCATCGACGATGTCGCGACCGTGGTGCTGACGCTGGCGGCCAAACCCGAGGCGGCGGCGCGCTGGACCGACAACGGCCTGCAGCGCGTCGCCGAGGAATTGCAGCACGACCTCACCAAGGTCCACAATATCGGCGCGACGTTCCTCGTCGGCGGCTCGGCGAGCCAGATCCGCATCGAGCCCGATCCCGAGCGTCTCTCCGAATACGGCCTGACGCTGGCGCAGGTGATCGACAAGGCGACCAACGCCAACCGCACCTTCCAGGCGGGCCTGCTCCGCCGCAACAACAGGTCCTTCCCCGTCGTCGCCGGCCAGACGCTGCAGGGCGTGGCCGACATCGGGCAATTGCTGCTGACCTCGCGCGACGGACGGCCGGTCTATCTCAAGGATGTCGCCGACGTGACCGTGGGCGCCGCGCAGAACGACCATCGCGCCTGGACGATGACGCCCGACGGCAAGGGTGGGCTCGACACGCGCCCGGCCGTCAGCCTCGCGCTCGCCAAGCGCAAGGGCGCGAACGCGGTGACTGTGGCGCATGAAATATTGCAGCGGCTGGAAACGGCGCGCGGAACCATCGTGCCGGCCGACGTGACCGTGGAAGTCACGCGCAACTACGGCGAGACGGCCACGGAGAAAGCGAACGAACTCCTGTTCCATCTCGCGCTCGCGACCGTCTCGATCGTCATCCTCATCACGCTAGCGATCGGCTGGCGCGAAGGCGTCGTCGTCGCGGTCATCATCCCGACGACCATCCTGCTGACCCTCTTCGCCTCATGGCTGATGGGCTACACGATCAACCGCGTCAGCCTGTTCGCGCTCATCTTCTCGATCGGCATTCTCGTCGACGACGCCATCGTCGTCGTCGAGAACATCGTGCGCCATTGGAACATGCGCGGCGCGCGCGGGCTCGTCGAGACCGCCGTCGAAGCGGTCGCGGAGGTCGGCAATCCCACCATCGTCGCCACCCTCACCATCGTCGCCGCGCTGCTGCCGATGATGTTCGTCAGCGGCATGATGGGGCCCTACATGAGCCCCATTCCGGCCAATGCCTCGATGGCCATGCTGTTCTCATTCTTCGTGGCGGTGACGATCACGCCCTGGCTGCTGCTCAAGATCGCGCGCCGCCATTTCGAGAGCGGCAAGGCTAGGGCGCACGACCATGACGCCCCCGGCGCGATGGGCCGCGCCTATTCGAAGATCGCGACATGGCTGCTCGAAGGCCGCAAGCGGTCGAAAATCTTCCTGTTCGTCGTCGGCGGCCTGACGCTCGCCTCGCTCGCGTTGTTCTACACCAAGAGCGTGCGCGTGAAGCTGCTGCCCTTCGACAACAAGTCGGAAATCCAGGTCGTCGTCGACCTGCCGCGCGGCGCCTCGCTCGAACAGACCGAGCGCGTGCTGATGGCGGCGTCGCAGAAGCTGAGGGATCTGCCCGAGCTCGTCTCGATCCAGGCCTATGCCGGCGCATCCGCCCCGTTCAACTTCAACGGCCTCGTGCGCCATTATTACCTGCGCCAGACGCCCGAACTCGGCGATCTCTCGATCAACCTGACGCCGAAGGATCATCGCAAGCGCGCGAGCCATGCGATCGCGCTCGACATCCGCCGGCGGCTCGCCGACCTGAAACTGCCAGAGCATTCGTCGGTCAAGGTGGTGGAAGTGCCGCCAGGGCCGCCGGTGGTCTCGACCCTGCTCGCCGAAATCTACGGGCCGACGCCGCAGGCGCGGCGCGAGATCGCGACCAAGGTGAAGGAGGCCTTCAGGAAGGTCGATTTCGTCGTCGACGTCGACGATGGTTTTGGCGTGCGGCATGATCGCCTGCGCTATTCGATCGACCAGGAGGCGCTCGAATTCCACGGCGTGCAGGAGCAGGCCGTCTACGACACGATCGCCGCGTTGTTCGGCGGCGTGAAGATCGGCTATTCGCAGCGCGGCGACGGCGAGAAGCCGGTCGACATTTCCGTGGCCCTCCCGCGCTCGTCGCTCACGCCCGGCGAGAAACTGCTGACGACGCCGCTGCCGGCCGGAGGCACGGCGCGCCAGGGCGCCAATGTCGAACTCGGCGACGTCGTGAAGGTGACGCGCGAACCTTCGTCCTTCCCGATCTTCCGCCACAACGGACGCTATGCGGAAATGGTGAGCGCGGAAGTCGCTGGCCGCTTCGAATCGCCGGTCTACGGCATGCTGGCGGTCGAGGACGAAATCGCGCAACTCGACTTCGGCGCAACGCCGAAGCCGACGATCAAGTACCACGGCCAGCCGCTCGACGATTCCCGGCCCACGCTGTTGTGGGACGGCGAATGGGAAGTCACCTACGTGACCTTCCGCGACATGGGGGCGGCCTTCATGGTCGCGATCCTCGGCATCTATCTGCTCGTCGTCGCGCAGTTCGGCTCGTTCAAGCTGCCGCTCGTCATTCTCGTGCCGGTGCCGCTGACTTTCATCGGCATTCTTGCGGGACACTGGATGCTGAACGCCGCCTTCACGGCGACGTCGATGATCGGCTTCATCGCGCTCGCCGGCATCATCGTGCGCAATTCGATCCTGCTGGTGGATTTCATCCGCCATCGCCAGGCCGACGGCGTGACGCTGCGGCGCGCGCTGATCGACGCCGGCGCGATCCGTTTCAAGCCGATCTTCCTGACCGCCGCGGCGGCGGTGATCGGCGCGGCCTTCATCCTCACGGACCCGATCTTCCAGGGGCTCGCGATCTCGATGGTGTTCGGCCTGATCTCGTCGACCGCGCTCACCATCCTCGTGATCCCGGCGATCTACGTCTTCCTGCGCGACGACAGGAAGGGCCTCGAGGCCTGAAGTGGCGGCGGCGCGACCTACCCGCGCCGCCGTATATCGCCAGCGGCAACCGACGACGGTCGAGACCTCTCGCGCCCGCCGGTCCCGAGCGATTGAGGTGGCCGAGCGATTGACATGGCCAAACGATTGACATGGCAATGACGCATGTCGAATATCCGCCCCAATAGAAGAACGACGAACGGAGGGTGGAAATGCGTAAATTTGCTTTGGGCGTCTGCGTCGCGGCGCTGATGGCGGCCGGCGCGGCGAGCGCCCAGGAAACCGTGAAGGTCGGTTATATCGATCCGCTGTCGGGCGGCGGCGCCTCGGTGGGCGAGGGCGGCCTGAAGACCTTCAACTGGCTGGCCGACGAGATCAACGCGCAGGGCGGCCTGCTCGGCAAGAAGGTCGAGATTCTGCCGCTCGACGACAAGACCAATCCGCAGGAAGCGGTGGTGCAGGCGCAGAAGGCGATCGACGCCGGCGCGCGTTACATCACGCAGGGCAACGGCTCCTCGGTCGCCGCCGCGCTGTCGGATTTCGTCACCAAGTTCAACGACCGCAATCCCGGCAAGGAAGTGCTGTTCTTCAACTATGCGGCGGTCGACGATTCGCTCACCAACGAGAAGTGCTCGTTCTGGCATTTCCGCTGGGACGCCAATTCGTCGATCAAGATGGCGGCGATCACCACCTATCTGAAGTCGCAGCCGAGCGTGAAGAAGGTCTATCTGATCAACCAGGACTATTCCTTCGGCCAGGGCCTGCGCAAGCTCGCGCGCGACATGCTGAAGCAGAAGCGCCCGGACGTGGAGATCGTCGGCGACGAGTTGCACCCGCTGCTCAAGATCACCGATTTCGCGCCCTACATCGCGAAGATCAAGGCGTCCGGCGCCGATTCCGTCATCACCGGCAACTGGGGCCAGGATATCGCGCTGCTCCTGAAGGCGGCGGCGGACGCGGGCCTGCAGGCGAACTGGTACACCTATTACGCGGGCGGCGCGGGCGGCCCCACGGCGATCAAGCAGACCGGCCTCGCCGGCAAGGTGCACGACATCGTCGAAGGCGACCCCAACACCGCGACGGAGGTAGCGCAGAAGACGGAAACCGAATTCCGCAAGAAGCTCGGCATCGGCATCTGGTATCCGCGCGCCTTCAATGAAATGCGCATGTTCGCCAAGGCCGTGAAGGAGGCCAATTCGCTCGATCCCAAGGCTGTCGCCCTCAAGCTCGAAGGCATGACCGCCGACGTGTTCGACGGCGGTCAGGGCACGATGCGCAAGGACGACCACCAGTTCTTCCAGGACATGTATGTCCGCGCCTTCGGGCCTCTCGCCGCCGGCCAGAAGTTCGACGAGGAGAACACGGGCTGGGGTTGGACCGTGAAGGGCAAGATCGCCGCCGCCGACACGAACGTGCCGACGACGTGCAAGATGGAGCGGCCGTAACAGAGCGTAGCGCTTTGCCCGTCATTGCGAGGAGCGAAGCGACGCGGCAATCCATCCGTGAATCTGGACCTCGTCCCGGTGGATGGATTGCTTCGTTTCACTCGCAATGACGGCGCGGCGCATTTTCGAGATCACGCTCCATGCTCCAGCTCATCCTCTTCTCGACGTTGAACGGCGTGCTCTACGGCATGCTGCTGTTCATGATGGCGAGCGGCCTGACCCTCATCTTCTCGATGATGGGCGTGCTGAACTTCGCCCATGCGTCCTTCTACATGATCGGCGCCTATTTCGGCTTCGAGATCTCGCGCCGCATCGGCTTCTGGCCGGGCTTCATTCTCGCGCCGCTGCTCGTCGGCGTGGTCGGCGCGCTGATCGAGCGCTATGGGCTCAGGCGCGTGCACAGGTTCGGCCATGTCGCCGAATTGCTGTTCACGTTTGGATTGGCCTTCGTGATCGAAGAGTTGGTCAACATGATCTGGGGCAAGTTGCCGGTCGACTATCGCGTGCCGCCGTCGCTCGATTTCGTCGCCTTCACCCTGTTCGACACGACCTATCCGGCCTATCGCATGTTCATGCTGGCGACCGCCGTCGCCATGTTCGCCTTCCTGATCCTCGTTCTCAAGCGCACGCGCGTCGGCCTCATCATCCAGGCCGCGCTCACCCATCCCAACATGGTGGCGATGCTCGGGCATGACGTGCCGACGGTCTTCATGATGGTGTTCGGCGTCGGCGCGGCGCTCGCGGGTCTCGCGGGGGTGATCGCGGGCCCGGCGCTCGTCACCCAGCCCTCGATGGCCGCGCTGCTCGGGCCGATCCTGTTCGTCGTCATCGTCGTCGGCGGCCTCGGCTCGCTCGGCGGCGCCTTCGCCGCCTCGCTGCTGATCGGCCTCGTGCAGACCTTCGCTGTCGCCGTCAACGGCTCGCTCGCCGATGTCATCGGCCCGACGGCGACGACGCTCTTCGGCGAACTCGGCAGCGTCACGCTGGCGCAGGTCGCGCCGCTCCTGCCGTATCTGATGCTGGTTCTGGTGCTGATCTTCAAGCCGACCGGCCTGTTCGGGAACCGCGAAACGTGAGCGAGACAGCCCGCACCTTCCTCGCCTTCGCGCTGTTCGCGCTGGGCCTCGCCCTTGCGCCGGTCGTGTTCACCTCCGGCCTCGCGCTGACGATGATGAGCCTGATGGGCGTGATGATCATCTTCGCGCTCTCCTACAACGTGCTGCTCGGCCAGACGGGTCTGCTGTCCTTCGGCCATGCGGTCTATTACGGGCTCGGCGGCTTCTGCGCCGCGCATGCGATGAACTATGTCGCGCGCAACAAGCTCGGCGTGCCGCTGCCGGCCATTCCGCTGGCCGGCGCGGCGGCGGGCCTGTTCTTCGGCGTGATTTTCGGCGCGGTGTCGACGCGGCGCGCGGGCACGGTCTTCTCGATGATCTCGCTGGGCGTCGGCGAGCTCGTCGCGGCTCTCGCCGGCATCCAGCGTTCGTTCTTCGGCGGCGAGGACGGCATCGCCACCAATCGCGTGAAGCTCGCGCCGTTCCTCGGCTACAAGTTCGGCCCGCAGATCCAGGTCTATTACCTCATCGCCGCCTGGTGCCTCATCTGCGTGATCCTGATGTATGCGCTCACCCGCACGCCGTTCGGACGCATGTGCAACGCGGTGCGCGACAATCCCGAGCGCGCGGAATTCGTCGGCTACTCGACGCAACGCATTCGCTTCCAGGCCTTCGTCCTGTCGGCCATGTTCGCGGGCGTGGCGGGCTCGCTGGCCGCCATCAATTTCGAGCTGATGAACAGTCAGGCGATCGGCGCCGGCGCATCGGGCCAGGTGCTGCTGATGACGTTCGTCGGCGGCGTCGGCCATTTCTTCGGGCCGATCATCGGCGCCATGCTCATCACCTTCCTGCAGATTTCGCTGTCGGACATCACCAAGGCGTGGATGCTCTACTTCGGTCTGCTGTTCATTCTCGTCGTCATGTTCGTGCCCGGCGGCATCGCGGGCTGGCTGTCGCTGCACCGGCCGCTGCTGCGCGGCGGCCGCATCCTCAAGCTCGTTCCCTCCTATCTGGCGGCGGCCGTTCCGCTGGCGGCGCTAGGGGTGGGGCTGATCGCGCTGATCGAAATGGCGCATCACATGCTGGTCGAGGCCGGCGACGGTTCGCGGATGCAGCTCTTCGGAATCGCTTTCGACGCCGCCTCGCCGCTTCCATGGCTGGTCGCGCTCGCGCTGTTCTTCGGCGGCGCCTTCGGCCTGAAACTGGTCTGGCCGCGCATCGACGACGCCTGGGCCGCCGCGCAAGCCGAGGGGAAGCAGGCATGAGCGCGGCTCTCACCCTCAAGGACGTGCGCAAGAATTTCGGGCCGACCGCGATCATCCGCGGTCTCGACCTCGAAGTGGAATCCGGCGAGCGTCACGCGATCATCGGGCCGAACGGCGCCGGCAAGTCGACCATGTTCCACCTGATCAGCGGACGCATCGGCGTGACCTCCGGCTCGATCGCGCTCAAGGGGCAGGAGATCACCGGGCTCGCGCCCTACGAGATCAATCGCCGCGGCCTGTCGCGGTCGTTCCAGGTCACCAACATCTTCCCGAAGCTGTCGGTGTTCGAGAACATCCGGTGCGGCGTGCTGTGGTCGCTCGGCTACAAATATTCGATCTGGCGCTTCGTCGACCGGCTGCGCGACGCCAATTCCCGCGCAGAAGAGGTGCTCGAACTGATCGGCCTCGCCGCGCGGCGCGACACGCCGGCGGGCATCCTCACCTACGCCGAGCAGCGCGCGCTCGAGATCGGCATCACCATCGCCGGCGGCGCCGACGTCATCATGCTCGACGAGCCGACGGCGGGCATGAGCAATACCGAGACGGAGCAAGCGGTGGAGCTGATCCGCAAAGTGTCGGAAGGCCGCACGCTCATGATGGTTGAGCACGACATGAGCGTTGTGTTCGGCCTCGCCGACCGCATTTCCGTGCTCGTCTACGGGCAGATCATCGCCACCGGCGCGCCGGCCGAAATCCGCGCCAACAAGGCGGTGCGCGAGGCCTATCTCGGCGAGGAGGCGCATTGATGGGCGCGCTGCTCGAAGTCTCCGGCCTCAACGCCTATTACGGCAAGAGCCACATTCTTCAGGGCGTCGACTTTCACGTCGACGAAGGCGAGATCGTGTCGCTGCTCGGCCGCAACGGCGTCGGGCGCTCGACCACGATCAAGGCGATCATGGGCGACGTGCCGCCGATAGGCTCGATCCGCTTCAAGGGCCGCGAGATCGCGGGGATGAAGCCGCATCAGATCGCGCGGCTCGGCCTCGGCTACGTGCCGGAGAATCGCGACATATTCCCAAGCCTGACCGTGCGCCAGAACCTGCTGCTCGGCCAGAAGTCCGCGCGCCAGACCGGGCGCTGGGCGATGAGCGACATGTTCGGCGTCTTCCCGCGGCTCGAGGAGCGCGCCGACACGCCCGCCGGCGTGCTGTCGGGCGGCGAGCAGCAGATGCTGACCATGTGCCGCACGCTGATGGGCGATCCCGATCTCGTGATGATCGACGAGCCGACCGAGGGACTTGCGCCGATGATGGTCGAGCTCGTCGGCAAGCTGCTCGGCGAGATCGCCGAGCGCGGCATCTCGATCCTGCTGGTCGAGCAGAAGCTGACGATCGCGCTGAAGATCAGTCGCCGGCTTTACGTGATGGGCCACGGGCACATCGTATTCGAGGGCACGCCGGCGGAATTCGCGGCGAACACGCGTGTGCGCGAGGAGTGGCTAGAGGTGTAGAGCGGCGCTCCCCTCCTCCTCGTGGGGAGGGGCGGCGGGAGGGGGTTGGGGAATCCAGCGACGTTTAGCTGTTGACGCCGCAAATCTCGCCGGATTCCCCGACCCCCCACCCTAACCCTCCCCCCTTGAGGGCAGGGGAATCGCATTTGGGTCTGGCGCGGCTTTGTTGGATGGATTCTTTAGG
>DAIRCS010000010.1:0-1645 GCA_036796555.1 Rhodoblastus sp.
GGCACGTTCCAGATGAGATCGGCGATGTCGGCGTCCTGCTTGATCGCGCCGTTGACCGAGAGCCAGATGCGGCCCTTCGACGGATGGCCGATCTTCGACGCCGGCTGGATCGGCGCAACCGGCGCGGAATTGTCGAAGGCCTTGCCCCAGTCCCAGGGGCGGCCGAGATCGCGGGCGGCGAGCTGAAGGTCGCGGCGCGTGAGATCGATGCCGACGGTGTAGCCGAAGACATGATCGAGCGCTTGCGACTCCGGGATTTCGAACCCGTCCTTGCCGATGACGACGACCAGCTCCATCTCGTAATGAAGGTTCTTCGTCTCCGGCGGATAGGGCACGGCCGCGCCGTCGGGCACGATGGCGTCGGCCGGCTTGGTGAAGAAGAAGGGCGGCTCGCGCGTCGGATCGCGCCCCATCTCGCGCGCATGGGCCTCGTAATTGCGGCCGACGCAGATGATGCGGCGCACGGGGAAAAGATCGTCGCCGCTCGCGACGGGAATGGACACGACCGCCGGCGGCGGAACGACGTAAGCCATATGTTCTTCCTCGCTTGACGCATGCCGCCTGCTGCGGACGCCTCGTCATCGCAGGCGAGCATAGCTCCGCGCCGCGCAGGCGCGATAGAGCTTTCCCTCCCCCGATCATTCTTCGTTATTTGACACAATACTGATTATCAGACATCTGTCAATCTAGCGGTCACATTGATCGCGACGCAGGCGCGCGTGATGACGGGGCGAAGCGGAAGCCATGCGGCTTCACGGCTTTTTCGATCTTCGGCGACCTGTCGCGTGCGCATCGCGCTCAATCTCGAGAGCGCGCGCGTGAACGCCGGGGGACTGGAAACCCGCGAAAAGTTGATCGCGCATGAAGTCGGGCCGTTCCGCTTCGGCGCGACCCGTCAGCTCGCAATGACGGAGGAGACTACCGCGTCGCAGCGATCCATTCCCTCGCGCGCGCTTCCGGGTTCTCCGCGCGCACGATATCGGTGACGACGGCGGCGGAGTCGGCGCCGGCCTTCAGGCACAGCAGCGCGCGGTCGAGCGTGAGGCCGCCGATCGCGACGAGCGGCCTGTCGCCGACGATCTTCTTCCATTCGCCGATGCGGTCAAGACCCTGTGGGTCCCACGGCATTTCCTTCAACAGGGTCTCATAGATCGGCCCGAGCGCGACATAATCGGGATCATATGACAGCGCGCGATCGAGCTCGGCATGATCGTGCGTGGATATGCCGATCCTGATGCCCGCGTTGCGGATCGCCTTCACGTCGGCCGTGTCGAGATCGCCCTGGCCGAGATGGACGAAGTCGCAGCCGGATTCGATCGCCGCCTGCCAGTAATCGTTGACGATGAGCTGCGCGCCGGCGGCGTCGCAAGCCAGCATCGATCCCTCGATCTCCGCCGTGACGTCGCCGTCGCTCGCCTCCTTCACGCGCAGTTGAACGAGCTTCGCGCCGGCGCCGACGAGGCGACGCACCCAGTCCGCGGAATCGACGATGGGGTAGAACTTGT
This sequence comes from Rhodoblastus sp., assembly GCA_036796555.1. Taxonomy (GTDB): domain Bacteria; phylum Pseudomonadota; class Alphaproteobacteria; order Rhizobiales; family Beijerinckiaceae; genus JAJXWB01. The sequence goes on from DAIRCS010000010.1 coordinate 1,506, forward strand.
CGAGGGTCATCGGGTCTTTCTCGTTGTCCCCTTCTCCCCGTTTACGGGGAGAAGGTGGCGCGAAGCGCCGGATGAGGGGCCGGGGAGCAGCAGGCCAACCAGTCGCTTGGGCCCCCCCCCCCCCCCCCCCCCCCCCCCCC
>DAIRCS010000010.1:1655-54399 GCA_036796555.1 Rhodoblastus sp.
GATGGTAGATGTATTTGTAGTAGTTCTCTGGTCCGGCTCGGACGATCTGCGGGGAGGGAGGAGTAGTGAAATGCCGGTGGGGGTGAATTATGGGCCGGGGAGCAGCAGGCCAACCAGTCGCTTGGCCCCTCACCCCCGCCCTCTCCCCGCATGCGGGGAGAGGGAGCGGCATTGTTGCAGGCTATCGGAACGCCACGCCGAACACCGGCGTCGAGGGCGCGGCCATGTCGCGGGGCTCCATCGGCGTCGCCAGATAGGCCTCGCGCCCCGCAGCCACGGCGAGCTTGAAGGCATGCGCCATGGCGACCGCATCGCCCGCTTTCGCGATCGCCGTATTCAGCAGCACGGCGTCGTAGCCCATCTCCAGCGCCTGCGCGGCGTGCGAGGGCGCGCCGATACCGGCGTCCACCACCAGCGGCACATCGGGGAAATGCGCGCGCAGCGCCTTCAGGCCGAACACATTGTTGAGGCCCCTGCCCGAGCCGATCGGCGCGCCCCAGGGCATCAGCACCTTGCAGCCGGCGCCGAGCAGCCTTTCGGCGACGACGAGATCCTCGGTCGTATAGGGAAAGACCTCGAAACCGTCCTCGCCGAGGATTCGCGCGGCTTCCACCAGACCGAACACGTCGGGTTGCAGCGTGTCGTCCTCGCCGATCACTTCGAGCTTGATCCACGGCGTGTCGAAGATTTCGCGCGCCATCTGCGCGGTCGTCACGGCTTCCTTCACCGTCTTGCAGCCCGCCGTGTTCGGCAGGACGCGGACGTTCATGCCCTTGATGAGATCCCAGAACGCGCCGCCGGCGCGAGAACCGCCGGCCTCGCGGCGCAGTGACACCGTGACGACCTCGCAGGCGGATGCGCGCACGGCGTCGGCGAGGATCGCGGGCGAATCGTACATGGAGGTGCCGACGAAGAGACGCGAGGCCAGCTTCGTTCCGTAGACTTCCAGCGCGTCGTCAGGCGCGCGCGCAACGTCCTTCATCTCAGCCTCCCTGCCGGGGCGTCAGTACCTCGACTTCGTCGCCCTCGGCAATCTTCGTCGCCGCACGATCCTTTTTCCGCACGAAATTGCGGTTGAGCGCGGTTGCGACCGTCTGTTCGGCATAGTCGAGTTCGGCGAGCAGGCTTTCGAGATCGGCGGCCTTCACGTCGCAGTCGATTCCGTTGACGCGGATATTCACTGCATCAGCTCCGGAAAATGCGCGCCCTTCGTCACCACGTCCGCCGCGCGCGCGGCGAGCGCCGGCGCCAGCAGGAAGCCATGGCGATAGAGGCCGTTGATGGCGAGCGTCTTCCCGCGCAACGTCAGGCGCGGCAGGTTGTCGGGGTAGGTCGGCCGCACGTCGCCGCCGATCTCGACGATCTCAGCCTCCGCGAAACCGGGATGGATCGTGTAGGCGGAGCCGAGCAGCTCCATCATCGAGCGCGCGGTGATGCGGCCGGGCTCCTCATTCTCTACCATGGAGGCGCCGATCATGTATTCATTGGGATCGGTCCGCGGCACAATGTAGACGGGCCGGCGCGGATGCAGCATGCGGATGGGGCGCGCGAGCGACACGTCCTTCGTGCGCAGCACCAGCATCTCGCCCTTCACGCCGCGCAGATCGGGCAGCGCGGCCTTCGCGGCGAAGCCGCGGCAGTCGAGCGTGAAGTCGAATTTTTGCGCCACGTCGCTCGCGTCGGTCGAATAATGCAGCGTCACATTCGGCATTTCCGCGAGCGCCGCGCCGAGCGCAGCCGTGGCGTCGCGCGGCTCGAGATGGGCTTCCTTGGGAAAATAGAGGCCGTAGGGAAAGCGGTCGGCGAGATCGGGCTCGATTTCGCCGATGCGGCGGGAATCGCATTCCTCGAATTCGCCGGTGCGCTTGGAGAAACTGACGACGTCGGCGCGATCGCGCGGCGGCGCGACGACGAGCGATCCCTTGATGGCCGCGACCGGCAGCGTCTTCGTCCAGAAGTCGAGCGCCTCGATCCCCAGTTCGGTGACGATGGACTCGGCCGCCTGCCGCTCGCACCAGGGCGAGATCATGCCGCCGGCGTAATAGGAGCAGCCGAGACCGGGACCGGGGCGGCGCTCGTAGAGATCGACATCGACGCCGCGGCGCGCGAGTTCGAAGGCCGCGGTGAGCCCCGCTATGCCTGCGCCGATGACCTGAACGTGCATGTTTCCTCACCACGCATCTCACCCCTCCCCCTTGCGGGGAGGGGATGGATTCACGCCGTCCCGACCGGATCGAACTTTGAATGGATGGAAGGCAGGCCCTGCGCCGCAGCCATCCCTCCGCCAGTGCGAACTGGATCAGGTTCTAAGGATCGCCGGGCCGCTTCAGCTCTCGCTGTCGCGCTGCCAGCCTCTCAGCCCCCTGGCGGGGATCTCCTTGGCAAGACCTATTTGGGCGTCCGGGGCGGGCGGCGTCAAGGGCCGGGGACTTGAATGAGGGTGGCAAGTGTATATCTGAAACCCGGCTTTTATCGGAAACGATGTCGTGTCCAAGATTGAAATAGTCAGCACTGCCTTGTCAGTTATCGGCATCGGTCTGAACTTCGTGCTTGGATTGGTTTCTGCTGAATGGCGCGATGCGCATAAACGTCTTGTTTCATTGGGCAACTGGGTTGGCTTGGGCCTCATCGGCCTCGGCTTCTATTTGTTTTTGTTTGCAATCTTCGGAGAGATGGAGGGGTGGTCGATGTTGCCGAAAATCTCCATCTTAATAGGGGCCGTTCTTCTGGTCGGCGGCGCGATCGCACTCTTTATCAGTCCCACAAAAGCCGTGGAGGGGAAGGCTATGGACAACAAGGAAGCGCAAGCACCAGTCGTCGGCGTTGACATTCAAGGTCACGGGCAGGTCGGAGCCGCTGTCGAGATTGTTTCGACTGGAACCAAGGACGCTCCAAGTCTGGGCGGTGAAAGCACCGTACATGTGCAACCGGGTCAGTCAGCTATTGGCACGCGTGTCATTCAGTCGGGACCCGGCACTGGAATGCGCGTCATTCAAAACGGTCCCGGCGTCGGCTTCCGTTCTACCGTCATCGTGGGCGGGCCCGAACCGAAGAAATAGCCCAAGGCTTGAAGTTGATGCGCCCTAGCGTCGCCCCGGCTTCGCCTTGCCGAAATCCACGCCCTTGGTCGTGAACTTGCCGCCACGCTGCGGGCCGTTCTTGCGACCCGTGCGGGAGCCCTCGCCGCCTTTGCCGGTGCCCGCCGGCTGCCAGGCGGGCACCAGATGATGCTTGCCCGGTCCGATCAGGTCGGCGCGGCCCATGCTCTTGAGCGCATCCCGCAGGACCGGCCAGTTCTCGGGATCGTGGTAGCGCAAGAAGGCCTTGTGCAGGCGGCGCTGGCGCAGGCCCTTGACCGCGTCCACGGGCTCAGACGCGCCGCGCCGCACGGGTTTGAGCGGATTGACGCCCGAATGATACATGGCGGTCGAGATCGCCATGGGAGACGGCAGGAAGGTCTGCACCTGATCGGCGCGGAAACCGTTCTTCTTCAGCCAGAGCGCGAGGTTCATCATGTCCTCGTCGCCCGTGCCGGGATGCGCCGCGATGAAATAGGGGATGAGGAAGTATTTCTTGCCGGCCTTCTGGGCGGCGGCGTCGAACAATTGCTTGAAGCGGTCGTAGGAGCCGATGCCCGGCTTCATCATCTTCGACAGCGGGCCGTCTTCGGTGTGTTCCGGCGCGATCTTGAGATAGCCGCCGACGTGGTGCTCGACCAGTTCCTTCACATAGGCCGGGCTCTTGACGGCGAGGTCGTAGCGCACGCCCGAGGCCACCATCACCTTCTTCACGCCAGGCACGGCGCGCGCCTTGCGATAGAGGGCGATCAGCGCGTCATGACTGGTGTTCAGGTTCTTGCAGATATCGGGATAGACACAGGAGGGCCTTCGACAGAGCGCCTCCGTCTCGCGGTCCTTGCAGGCGATGCGATACATGTTGGCGGTGGGCCCGCCGATATCGGAAATGATGCCAGTAAAGCCCTCGGTTTTATCCCGGATATGCTCGATCTCCTTGATGATCGAGCCTTCCGAACGCGACTGGATGATGCGGCCTTCGTGCTCGGTGATCGAGCAGAAGGAGCAGCCGCCGAAACAGCCGCGCATGATCGTCACGGAATGGCGGATCATCTCCCACGCCGGAATCTTGGCGCCTTCATACGAGGGATGCGGCGCGCGGGCGTAGGGCAGTTCGTAGACGCCGTCCATTTCCTCTGTTGTCAGCGGCACGGGCGGCGCGGTCAGCCAGACGTCGCGGTCGCCGTGCTTCTGCGTCAGCGGCCGCGCGTTGCCGGGGTTGCTCTCCCGGTGCAGCACGCGCGAGGCGCGGGCGTAGGATTCGCGGTCGCCCTGCACCTGCTCGCAGGACGGCAGGCGGATGACGACATTCGTCTCGTTGCGGCGGCGCGCGCCTTCGTCGGGCGCGTCGAGATCGTCGACCGGCGTCTCGGTCCAGCCCTCGGGCGTCGCGTCGCGCATGAAGGCGAGGCCGCGAATGTCGGAAAAATCCTGCGCGATCCCGCGCTTCGCGATGCGGTGCGCGACTTCCACCAGCGCGCGCTCGGCGTTGCCGTAGATCAGCAGGTCGGCCTTGGCGTCCATCAGGATCGAGCGGCGCACCTTGTCCGACCAATAATCGTAATGCGCGATGCGGCGCAGCGAGGCCTCGATGCCGCCGATGACGATCGGCGCTTCCGCATAGGCCTCGCGACAGCGTTGCGCGTAGACGATGGTGGCGCGATCCGGCCGCTTGCCGCCCTCCCCGCCCGGCGTATAGCTGTCGTTGTGCCGCAGCCGCCGGTCCGACGTGTAGCGGTTGACCATGGAATCCATGTTGCCGGAGGTGACGCCGAAGAACAGGTTCGGCTTGCCGAGCGCCCGGAAGGCCTCCGGCGAGCGCCAGTCGGGCTGGCTGATCATTCCGACGCGGAACCCCTGCGCCTCCAGAAGCCGGCCGATGATCGCCATGCCGAAGGAGGGATGGTCGACATAGGCGTCGCCGGTCACCAGGATCACGTCGCAGGAATCCCAGCCGAGCGCGTCCATCTCGGCGCGCGACATGGGCAGGAAGGACGCGACGCCGAAGCGCTGCGCCCAGTATTTCCTGTACGAAAACAGCGGCTTGGCTGATGGAGCGTGGACGAGTGGCGCGTTCATGATCTGCCGTTCGGCGGGATTTGCGGCCCTTAGATAGGGCCGCGCCGGCAAAAATTTGACCGGCGCGGAAAATGTCGCCAGTGGCAAGTCGCCTTTTTCTCCGGTTTCGTCAATCACCCCGCGGATTGATGGGCCGGTTCTCCGTCCAGTCCCATGTGCCCTGGTCGCGATTGCGCACGGCCTCCTTCCAGCCGACCTCCTCCGCGCGGCGCTTGAAATTGAAGCCTTCCGGCGAGTGGCGCGTGATGCCATCGAACAGCGTGGCGAACATCTGCGTGTGCTTGAGGCCCATCGCCTCGATCGCCTGGTTGATCATCAGCTTCTGCATCATCAACTGGTTGATCGGCACGCCGGCCATGCGCTCGGCGAGACGCTCGACCTCGGCGTCCAGCTCTTCGCGCGGGACCGCCTTGTGGACGAGGCCGATGCGCGCGGCCTCCGTCCCGTCGATCTTGTCGCCGGTGAACAGCATGCGCTTGGCCTGCTCGGCGCCCAGCCGATAGACCCACATGGCCGTGGTCGGGCAGCCCCACACGCGCGCAGGCATGTAGCCGATCTGCGCCTTGTCCTCCATCACCACGATGTCGCTGCACAGCGCGATGTCGGAGCCGCCCGCCACCGCATAGCCGTGCACCTTGCAGACCACCGGCCGGTAGCTGCGCCACAGGCTCATGAAGAGCTCGGTGTTGCGCATCATGAAGGCGTAGTCCTGCATCGGATCCCAGAGCGGAATGTCGTCGGCGGAATGGCGCGCCTTGGATTGCGCGTAGTAGGTCAAGTCGTAGCCGGCGCAGAAGCCGGGGCCGTTGCCCGAGAGCACGATGACATGCACGTCGCGGTCGGCGTTGGCGCGCTCGACGGCGTCAGCGAGTTCGCGCGGCACGTCGTCGTCGATGGCGTTCATCACGTCCGGACGGTTGAGCGTGATGCGGCCGATGCGGCCATCCTTTTCGTAGAGAATTTTCGACATGGCTCCTCCCGGGCGGCAGGATCGGAGGCCCGGGGCCGGTTGGCAAGCGCGGCGCGGGCGCGGGCAGCGAGCGCCTGCAACGTGGTCGAGGCGCCCAGCGACGGTCCGGGGTCGCTCACGCCGCTCGGCTATTACGTCGCTTCGTCCGGGAGCATCGCCTGCAGTCCCGCAGCCGTCCGCCGACACAGGCGGGCCATCCCGAATGCTGGCCGGGCCGCCGTTTCATCTCCACCTGGCCGATCCCGCAGGACCTGCTGAAAGAGAACTGACCGGCCGCGTCCGGACGAGCCCGGATGCGGCTTTACGCCGCGCGCGCGTCCGCCGGCTTGCCTGCGGCGAAGCGGGCGAAAACGCGCGGATCGATCTCGGCCACCGGCATGACGACGAAGACGTCGGTTGTGCCGAACTGCCTGTCGACCACCGCGCCGTCGCCGAAGGTCGCGCCGCAGCGCAGATAGCCCTTCACCAGCGGCGGCAGTTCCGCCAGCGCCTTGCGTATCTCGACCTCGTCTCGCGCCATGACGGCCATGGCGACGTGACGGTCGGCGCGCGCACAGACGCGCCAGTCCGCCCGGCTCGACGCATGATGGCTGAGGAAGCTCAGCGCGCGGGCGTGGCTTGCGGGATCGACGCCCTCGAAGCTCGCGCAGCCGAACATGGCGTCGATCCCGTGCCGGTCGATGTAGAGGCCGATGCCGCGCCACAGCAGCTCGAGCACGCGCTTGCCGCGATAGGGCGCCAGCACGCAGGAGCGGCCGAGCTCGAGAAAGCGCTTGCCCTTGTGGCGCTCGAGCAGCGGCGCGATGTCGTATTCGCCCGCGCTGTAGAAGCCGAAATTCTTTTCCGCCACTTCCTGCCGCAGCAGGCGATAGGCGCCCACGACCTGAGGCCGCGCGCGGCCGAAACGGTTCAAGGCGGCGTGGTCGACGACGAGCAGGTGATCGCAGACCCGATCGAAGGCGCAGACGTCGCGGCGAATGAGCGCGGCCGTGCGATCCGGGATCGCGCCGCCTTCTTCGTAGAAAACCTTGTAGCGCAGGCGTTGCGCCTTGCGGATTTCCTTCTTGGTCTCGGCGATGCGCAATTCCAGCGATCCCACGCGGCAGAGCGCGCCGCCGAAGGACACGCGCTTCTTGAGCCGCCGGGGAAAGCGCAGAAGCATCCCGAAGTCTCGACGGCTCTCGTCGCCGGATTCCCGCCTGGACATGCCGATTCGTCTCCTTGGCCTATTGCAGCCGGAGTGTCACGGTTTGCAAACGGGATTATGACAGTCGGGCTCAGGCGCCGAGCGCCGCGCCTTGCGCGGTCGCCGCGCGCGCAAGGCGCGCCACCGCCTGCGTCAACTCATCCGCCTCGAACGGCTTGACGAAGAAGGCGGCGAAGCCGGCGGCCTCGGCGGCGCGCCGGTCCTCCTCCGCCGCGTTTGCGGTGAGCGCGACCAGCGGCGTCGGCGCGACGCCGACCGTCGCCTGCACGGCGCGGATGCGGCGCGCGGCGGAAAGACCGTCGAGGCGCGGCATGCGGATATCCATCACCACGGCGTCGAAGGGCGTGCGCTTGCCGGCGGCGGCGTCCTCGATCTCGGCGACGGCGGCGAGCCCGTCGGCGACGCGCTCGGCCATGGCGCCGGCGCGTTCGAGCGTGCGCAGCGCGATCAGCGCATTGATGTCGTTGTCTTCCGCGACCAGCACGCGCAAGCCCCCGAGGGGACGCGGGGCCGGCGCGTCGGGCGCGGAAGGCGCGGCGTCGCCGACGCCGTTGAGCCGGTCGGAAATGCGGGCGAGCAGCGAGGCGTGCCGCACCGGCTTGACCAGCCAGCCGTCGAAGGCGCCGAGCACGTTCTGGCCCATGGTGCGGCGCTCGAACGGCGAGACGAGCACCAGCGTGCGGCTGGCGTGCGCGGCGCGCGCGGCTTCCGCGATGCGGCGCGAGGCCTGCTCGCCGAGCGCGCAATCGACGATGACGACATCGGGCGGATCGCGCTGGGCGAGCGACAGCATGGCGGCGTCCTCGCCTTCGGCGCGCTCGACCGCAGCCCCGACGGCGGCGAGCTGCTCGCCCAGGAACGGCGCCTCGAAGGGCGATTGCGCGACGATGAGCGCGCGGCGGCCCAGCAACGAGGGACTCGCGTCCTGCGCCGCCGCTTCGGCCGGCAGCGGCACTGAAAGCTGGAAGGTCGAACCGGCGGCGTCCGAGCTGGCGAGCGTCAGTTCGCCGCCCATGCGTTCGGCCAGCGCCCGCGAGATGGCGAGGCCGAGACCGGCGCCGCCGTGCGCGGCCGTCGCCGAACCGTCGACCCGCTCGAATTCCCGAAAGATGGAGGCGCGGTGCTCGGCCGGCACGCCGGGGCCGGTGTCCTCGACCAGAAACAGGATGGCGTCGCCCTGCCCGCGCCGAACGCGCAGGCCGACGCCGCCGCGCTCGGTGTATTTGACCGCGTTGCCGGCGAGGTTGATGAGAATCTGGCGCAGCCGGGCGGCATCGCCCACGAGACGGACGGGCGCATCGGGCGCGATATGCGCCGCGACCTCGATGCCCTTGCCCTGCGCGCGCGGCGCGACGAGCTCGACGACGCCTTCGACGAGCGGCGCGAGGTCGAAAGGCGCGTTGTCGAGCTCGAGGCGGCCGGCCTCGATGCGCGAGAAATCGAGGATTTCGTCGATCAGCGCGCCGAGCGCCTCGCCCGAAGTGCGGATGGCGGCGAGATAGGATTGCGCTTCCGCATCGAGCTTCATCGAGGCCAGAAGATCGGTCATGCCGAGGATGCCGGCGAGCGGCGTGCGGATCTCGTGGCTGACGGTCGCGAGAAAGCGGGACTTGGCCTCGCTGGCCGCTTCGGCGCGGTCGCGGGCGGCCGCGGCGGCCTTCAGCTCCCAGACCTCGTCGCGCAGCTTCTCGGTTTCGTCGGCGGTGGCCGCGGCGCGGCGGTCGCCGCCAATCGTCTCGCCGATGCGGCGGCCGATCAGGACCCCACCCATGAGCGCGGCGAGGCCGGTTGCGAGGAGGCCGAGAAGACTGGACGACATGAACACGGGTCCCGCGCCGACAGCCGGCGCGGGGCGAGCATGGCGCCTGCCGGTTGAGAAAGACTTGCCGTGCGGGATTCCCCGGGTGGCCTCGTCTCACGCCGCCGCGGTGGCGGCGCGATCCATGCCGGTGCGATAGGCCAGGGCTTCGGCCAGGTGCGGACGCCGCACCGCGGAGGAGCCGTCGAGGTCGGCGATGGTGCGGGCGAGCTTGAGAACCCGATGGTAACCCCGCGCCGACAGGGAGAAGCGCTCGGCGGCCTCGCGCACCAGCGCCTGCGCGCCGGCGTCCGGCGCCGCCAGTTCCTCGATGACGCGCGTGGGCGCGGCGGCGTTGGTCGTGACGCCCGCCAGCCCCACCGACGCGTAGCGCTCGACCTGGATGCGGCGGGCGGCGGCGACGCGGCGGGCGACTTCGGCCGAGCCTTCCGCCGGCGCCGGCAGGATGAGATCGGCGGCGGAGACGGCCGGAACCTCGATCTGGACGTCGATCCGATCGAGAAGCGGGCCGGAAAGCCGCGCCTGATACTGCCCGGCGCAACGCTGCACGGCGCCCCGCGCGCAGGAAAAGCCCGGATCGAGCGCATGGCCGCAGCGGCAGGGGTTCATGGCCGCGACGAGCTGGAAGCGCGCGGGATAGGTGGTGCGGTGGTTAGCGCGGGCGATGGCGACCTCGCCGGTCTCCATCGGTTGCCGCAGCGAATCGAGAACCTGCGGCTGGAATTCCGGCAATTCGTCGAGAAACAGAACACCATGATGGGCGAGCGAGATTTCGCCGGGCCGCGCGCCGGCGCCGCCGCCGACCAGCGCCGGCATGGAGGCCGAATGATGCGGGCTGCGGAACGGGCGGCGATCGGTGAGCCTGCCGCCCGCCAGCGCGCCGGCGACGGAATGGATCATCGAGACTTCGAGCAGCTCCTTCGGGTTCAGCGGCGGCAGGATGGACGGCAGGCGCTGCGCCAGCATCGACTTGCCGGCGCCGGGCGGGCCATTCATCAGCAGGTTGTGGCCGCCGGCGGCCGCGATCTCGAGCGCACGCTTGGCGCTCTCCTGCCCCTTGATGTCGCGGAGATCCGGCAGGACGCCGCCCGCCGTCCGCACGCCGGGCTGCGGGCGTGACAGAACCTGCGTCCCCTTGAAATGATTGGCGAGCTGGATCAGCGAGCGCGGCGCGATCACCTCCATGTCGCCGGACGCCCAGGCGGCTTCCGGCCCGCATTCGGCGGGGCAGATGAGGCCGTGGCCGCGCGCATTGGCCGCGACCGCGGCCGGCAGAACGCCCGCGACCGGCGTCAGAGAACCGTCGAGCGCTAGCTCGCCGAGCACGGTGAAGCCGCCGAGCGCGTCGGCCGGCAGGGCGCCGATCGCCGCCATGACGGCGAGCGCGATCGGCAGGTCGTAATGCGACCCTTCTTTCGGCATGTCGGCGGGCGCGAGATTGACGGTAATGCGCCTGGCCGGCAGCGCGAGACCGGAGGCTGTCAGCGCCGCGCGGACGCGTTCGCGGGATTCGGCCACCGCCTTGTCGGCGAGGCCGACGATGGTGAAGACGACGTTGCCGGAGGAAAGCTGCACCTGCACGTCGACGGGCCGCGCCTCGATGCCTTCGAACGCCACCGTGGCGACCCTGACGACCATTTCCACCCCCGCAGCAACCGCATTTCAGATTATCGGCCGGCGGGCGCGAACGCAAGAACATTTAGGGAACATTTGGCGACAACCGCGCGCTGCGGCAAGCTGTTGGCCGATCTGCGGAAAACAGAAAGCGGCGCGCGGGAGGCGCAACGGAATGGACCAGACGGCCTTCGAAAAACTGCTCGACCGTTTTTCGCGCACGGCGGAAGCCGGCGACGGGGAAGCCTTTGCGCAATGCTTCACCGAAGACGGCGTGTATCACGACTACATCTACGGCGATCACGTCGGACGACCCGAGATCGCGCATATGATGAGCCATCTCTTCCATGGCGACGCGGGGCCGGACTATCGCTGGGAAATGTTCGATCCCGTGGTGAAGGGCGATCTCGCCTACGCCTGGTCGCTGTCGTCGTTCACCTCGACGCGCGCGGAATTCAAGGGCAAGCGCGTCGTCATCGACGGCATGAGCCGGTTCCGGCTGCGCGACGGGTTGATCTGCGATTATGCGGAATCGGTCAACGGCGGCGTCGCGATGACGCAGCTCGGCGTCGCGCCGGAGCGCATGGCGAAGGTCTTCCGCAAATGGGGCGGCTGGCTGGAGGCGCGGCCGGAGACGCAGGACTATCTTGCGCGCGCGAAGGGAACGCGGCGGGCCTGAGCCGCGTCAGGCCTCCGCCTCCGGCTCCTTGACGACGAGAACCGGCACGTGGCTGCGCGTCAGCACCGACGCCGCGACGCTGCCGAAAACGAAGCCGTCGATATGCGACCCGCCGCGCGACGCCATGACGATGAGATCGCATTTGTGGTCGTCGGCGGCCATCGAAATGCCTTCCCATGGCTTCTCGCCGCAATAGACGCAGACGTCGTAGGCGATATTGGCCGAGCGCAACCTGCCGCCCGCGCTGTCGAGCAAGGTCTTGGCGCGCGATGTCGTCGCGTCGGTCTTCAGCGCCTCGTGCATTTCCCCGGCATGCGCCGCATGCGCGAAAGCCGGCTCGGCGACGGTCATCAGCGTGACGCGCGCGCCGAGCGCGCCGGCGAGGCTCGCCGCGTGTTCGAGCGCCCTGTCGCTCAGGCCTTCCGCATCGACGGGAACGAGAATATTCCGGTACATGGCCGCGCCTCCACGCCGGCGCGCGTTTCGCGCCGCGAAGGTCCGCCTAGCACTGCGCGAGGCTTGCGGCTTTGCCGGCGATCAAGACCGCCGGCCGCATATGGAGATCAGCCTGCTTTTTCGAGAAAGTTCGCCCGCAGCGTCGGCTTGTGTACCTTGCCGGTGGCGTTGCGTGGCAGGGCGTCGATGAAGAGCACGCGCGTCGGGCATTTGAAGCGCGCGAGGCGCTCGCGGCAATGCGCGATCACCTGCGTCTCCGTCAGCTCCTGCCCCGGCTTCCTCACGACGATCGCGAGGCCCGTCTCGCCCCAGGTGCCGTCGGGCTGGCCGATGACGGCGGCCTCGGCGATCTGCGGGATCTGGTAGAGCGTATCCTCGACTTCGGCCGGATAGACGTTCTCGCCGCCGGAAATATACATGTCCTTGGTGCGGTCGACGATGTAGTAGAAGCCGTCCTCGTCCTGCCGCGCGGCGTCGCCGGTATGCAGCCAGCCGTCGGTGAACGAGGTCTTGTTGGCCTCCGGCCGGTTCCAGTAGCCGGGCGTGATGTTGGGGCCCTTCACCCACAATTCGCCCATCTCGCCGGGCTTCACCGGATTGCCCTCGTCGTCGACGATCTTGAGCTCGCCATGCAGCACGGGCCGGCCGGCCGAACCCGCCTTGCGGGCGGCGTCCTCGGCGTCCAGCACGAGAACGGCCGGGCTCGTCTCGGTCATGCCGTAGCCCTGCACCAGCGTCAGGCCGCGCGCCTCCCACATTTTCAGCAGCGGCACAGGCATGGGCGCGCCGCCGACGCCGGCGATCTGCAGGCGCGAGAAATCCGTGCTGGCGAAGGCGGGATGCGCGCCCATGAACTGGTAGATCGACGGCACGCCGAAGAAATGCGTGAGGCCGACCGCCTTGTCGCCGATGAGCCGCAGCGCCTCGCCGGGATCGAAGGCGCGCATGATGATGTTGCAGCCGCCGGCGTGAAAGACCGGATTGACGTAGCAGTTGAGGCCGCCGGTGTGGAACAGCGGCAGCACGCAGAGATGGTTCGTCTTCTGCGAGATGAAGACGCCGATGCCGAGGTTGATGCAATTGATGAAGTTCATCAGATGGGTCGTCTGCGACCCCTTCGGCTTGCCCGTCGTGCCGGACGTATACATGATGGTGCACACATCCTCCATGTCGCAGGGCGTATGCGCCTTCAGGCGGTCCGAGGACGCGATCGCCTTCTCGTAGCTTGCGCCGTAGGCGAGGAGATGCGGCACGTTGCACTGCTTCTGCAGTTCCGCCGCCATCGAGGCGAAATCGCCGTCATGCGCGAGAACGACGGGCGCGGCGTCGGAAATGATGAAGGCGAGCTCATGCACCGTGAGGCGGATGTTGAGCGGCGTGAAGATCGCGCCGAGCCGGAAGCAGGCGAATTGCGTTTCGAGAATGTCGGTCGAATTGACGGCGAGCACGGCGACCCGCTCGCCCTTCTTTACGCCGAGGCCGGCAAGATGCGTCGCCAGCCGATCGATGCGCTCGTCGAACTGGGCGTAGGTGAAACGGCGCTGCGACGCCAGATCGATCGCCGCCGTGCGGTCGCCGCGCACTTCGGCGTGATGCGCGATCCAGTCGTAATAAGCGAATGACATGACTGCCTCCCGAACGTCAGGCGGCTCTTTTCGAGGCCGCTTTTTTGAATTTGAGGTTGCCTCAGAAAGCCGCTAGGGTCAATCGAGGCGGTCGGACAATATTGTCCGCGAAAGCCGACGCACGACTTGCCGGCGCTCCGCCGCCGGCAAACGGAGGGAGACAGATGCTGAAGATGAAACTGGCCGCCATGGGCCTCGCCGGCGCGCTGTCGCTGGCGATGGCCGGCGCGGCGCTGGCGCAGAAGAAGTACGACACGGGCGCGAGCGACACGGAAATCAAGATCGGCAACACCTACGCCTATTCGGGACCGGCCTCGGCCTATGGCGTGATCGGCAAGACCGAAGCCGCCTATTTCAAGATGCTCAACGATCAGGGCGGCATCAACGGGCGCAAGATCAATTTCATCACCTATGACGACGGCTATTCGCCGCCCAAGACGGTCGAGCAGACCCGCAAGCTGATCGAGAGCGACGAGGTGCTGTTCATCTTCAATCCGCTGGGAACCGCGACCTCCCTCGCCACGATCAAATATCTCAACGCCAAGAAAATCCCGCAGCTCTTCATCGCGGCCGGCGGCACCATGTTCGGGAACCACAAGCAATATCCCTGGACGATGGGCTGGCAGCCGAACTACCAGAGCGAAGGCCGCATCTACGCCAAGCACGTGCTGGAGAAATATCCGAACGCCAAGATCGGCATTCTCTCGGCCAACGACGACTTCGGCCGCGACTCGCTCAAGGGCTTCAAGGACGGGCTCGGCGACAAGGCCAAGACGCTGATCGTGTCGGAAGCGACCTACGAGACATCGGATCCGACGATCGACTCGCAGATCCTGAAGCTGAAGGCTTCGGGCGCCGACATGTTCATCAATTTCACCACGCCGAAATTCGCGGCGATGGCGATCAAGAAGAACGCCGAGATCGGCTGGAAGCCGGTGCACATCCTGCATTCGGTCTCGCAGGCGGTTGGCTCGGTCATGAAGCCGGCCGGCCTCGAGAACGGCAAGGGCATCATCTCCGCGAACTACGGCAAGGACCCGGACGATCCGTCGTGGAAGGACGACGCGTCGGTCAAGGCGTGGTCGGCGTTCATGGACAAATACATTCCGGACGGCGACAAGCACAACACGCTCTACGTCTACGGCTACAACGCCGCGCAGACGATGGCGCAGGTGCTCAAGCAGTGCGGCGACAATCTCACGCGCGAGAATGTGATGAAGCAGGCCGCGAGCCTCGACTTCGATCTGCCCATGCTGCTGCCGGGCATCAAGATCACCACCAGCCCGACCGACTACTTCCCGATCAAGCAGATGCAGTTGCAATCGTTCGACGGCGAGAAGTGGGTGCGTTTCGGTCCCGTGATCAAGGGCGAAGTTTCGATCGATTGATCTTCCGCCTCGCGTGAAAAAGACAAAGGCCGGCGCAAGCGCCGGCCTTTTTTCATATCCGTCCCATCAGCAGCAAGATCACCAGAATGACGACGATGAGGCCGACGCCGCCGCTCGGACCGTAGCCCCACCCCGAACTGTAAGGCCATGTCGGCAGCATGCCGAGAAGGGCCAGCACGAGAATGATGAGTAGGATTGTTCCGAGCGACATGGGCATTTCCCTCCAGACAGTTCCCGGGGCGAATAACCACGCGATCCGCCGATCGTTCCCTCGCCCGACGCAGACGAAGCCTGCGTGATAAGCTTGCGAAGATTTCGCCGTCCCGGCGAACCAATCGCGCGTCCGCCCGTTTCCCCCGACATCGCGGCGACGCCGTCGTCGCGCGCAACACGGGAGAGACCTGATGAAATCCACGCTGCTCGCCGCCGGCCTTCTCGCGGCCGCCGTTTCCGGTCCGGCCTTCGCGGCCGCGACCATGGCCGCGCCGCCCTCCGAAGGAATGTCCGTCACGAATTATTACAAGCAGTCGGTCTACGACCCCAAGGAAACGAAAATCGGCGAGGTCGACGACGTTCTGCTCGATCGCAACGGCAGGATATCCGGGCTCGTCCTCGGCGTCGGCGGCTTTCTCGGGGTCGGCGAGAAGAACGTCATCGTTCCGTTCGAGGCCGTGAAGATGGAGAAGAAGAACGACAAGACCTGGCTCGCGGTCGACGAAACGAAGGACTCGCTCAAGTCGGCGCCTGGTTTCGCCTACGATCGCGCCACCACGACGTGGAAGCCGGCGAAGTGAAAATGGGAAAATTCGCGCGCGGGGCTTCTGTCCCGCGCGCGTTACGGCGCGCCCGGCCGCTCCAGCACGGCGTCGTCGCCGGCGAACAGCGCATTGGAAATTTCACGTTCGCGGCGCGCGACGATATCGACGAATTCGCCGCCGCCGCGCATGACGCGGAAGGCGGCGTAGCCGCGTTCGAGAAACGACTGCAGCGCGCCCAGCCCTGCGATCTCGGCGGGCTTGCGCATCATCTTCAACGCGGCGCCGATGAACGGCTGGCGCGTCAGGCCGTCGAGCGAGCGCCCGAGATGTTCGATGAGGTCGATCTGGCGCCCCCGCTCCGCTTGCCTGGCGATGACGCGATAGGCGGCTGCGTAGCTCGGGGCCGTCAAGGCTTCCGCCGTCCCACCCAGTTCGGCGATCATCGCGGCGTCCAGCTCCTCCGACAAGGCGTCGAGTTCGATGGCGTCGGCGACCGTGTCGAGCGCGGTCGCCGGCAAGGTGCGGCTCATCAGCGGCACGATGCGGCGCACCTGTGCGGTCTGCACGCTGATGTCCTGCGGGCCGTAGAGGTCGGTCAGGAAAAACGCCGCCGCCGGCCCGAACCGCGGGCTCGCCAAGAGATCGGCGTGGGTGCGCGCCAGCCGCCCCGCCTGCCAGGCGCGAAAGGCGGCGCGTTGGGCGTGAGGCGCCTCGCCGGCGTGAGAGGATCGCGCGCGCTCGGCGCGATCGAGTTCGGCGATCAGCCGGGCGACAGCTTCGTCATGGGTCATGGCTCCTTCTATCAGCCCGGCCTAGGCGTCGCCGCCCAAATCGTTCCGGTCCGGCCTTGATCTCCCTCAGGGACGGGCCCGCGCCCTGGCTTATGTTTCGCGTCAGGGAGGCGGCCATGAGCAAAGCCGAAAGAATGTTGCCAGTGGATACGGCATGGCTGCGGATGGACCGGCCGAACAATCTGATGATGATCATGGGCGTCATGGCGCTGCGCGGTCCTGTGGACGTGGCGGCGCTGGCGACGGCGCTGGAAGAGCGCATGCTCGCGCACAGGCGCTTTCGGCAACGCGCGGTGACGAGCCCGGCCGGCGCCTTCTGGGTCGACGACCGCGACTTCGACATTGCGCGGCACGTCCAGCGCGTGCGCCTGCCCGGACGCGGCGGCGAGAAGGCGCTGCAGGCCTATGTGGCCCAGCTCGCCTCCGAGCCGCTCGACCACAACCATCCGCTCTGGCAAATGCGCATCGTCGAAAAATACGAGGGCGGCGTCGCGATCGTCTCGCGCATTCACCATGCGGTCGCCGACGGCATCGCGCTCATGCAGGTGATGCTCGGCCTCGCCGACGACGGCGCGGAGGCGCGGCCGGCCACACATGGCGGCCATCATGACGAGGGCTGGCTCTCGTCGCTGACGGCGCCTGTCGCCGAGGCGGCGAGCCTCGGCCTGAACGTCACGCGCGGCGCGCTGCGCGAGGCGCTGGCGCTCGCGACCAATCCGCTGCGCGCAGCCAGGCTGATGAAGACCGGGGCGGGCGTGGCGGGCGAACTCGCCTGGCTGCTCGCCATGCCGAGCGACAGCGAGACGCGCTTCAAGGGCAAGCCGCATGGCGCGAAGCGCGTCGCCTGGACAAGGCCGCTGCGCCTGCACGAGGTGAAGGCCGCGAGCGCGGCGCTCGACTGTTCGATCAACGATTTGCTGCTCGCCTGCGTCGCGGGCGCATTGCGCGGCTATCTCGAGGACAAGGGCGACGAAACGCAAAGCGTCGAGGTGCGCGCGCTGGCGCCGATCAACCTGCGCCCGCCCCGCGCGGAACACGAACTCGGCAATCGCTTCGGCATTCTCGCCGTCGAACTGCCGATCGGCATGGCCGATCCGCTCGAGCGGCTCGACGAAATTCGCCGAAGGATGCTGAAACTCAAGAACAGCTACGAGCCGCCCGTCACGCTCGGCCTGTTCGCCGCGCTCGGCCTCGCGCCCAAGATCATGCAGGACCAGCTATTCGACCTTCTCATCTCGCGCGCGAGCGCGGTCATGACCAATGTGCCGGGACCGCAGAAGGAGATCACGATCGCCGGCGCGCCGGTGACGCAGGTGATGTTCTGGGTGCCGCAATCCGGCGACATCGGCATGGGCGTGTCGATCCTGTCCTATGCCGGCAATGTGCAGTTCGGGCTCATCACCGATGCAGCGCTGACGCCCGACCCGGAGGCGATCATCGGCCGGTTCGAACGCGAGTTCGAGAGCTATCTCTATCACGTGCTGCTGGAGGCGGCCGCCTGGGCCGACGCGCGGGAGGCGGAGGAGGCGCCGCCTGCGGCGCCCGCGGAATCGACGCCGCAGGACGCGTCCGCCGACGACGCGCCCGTGATGCGCAAGCGGAAGAAGCGGTTGCGGGCGTAGGCTGCATTCCCGCGGCCGATTGCGCCCTTGCGCGCCCATCGCATAGACTTGCCCGCGTTGTGCCCGGGGGGCGCATGGAACGACGCTGGTTCGTCAGTTACAATTCGCAAGATCAGGCGCTCGCCGAACAGGTGGCGTCGGCCCTGCGCACACGCCTGCCCGAAGCGGCCATTTTCTTCGCGCCGGCAAGCCTGCGCGCCGGCGGATACTGGCTGCCGACGCTGGCGCAGGAGATCGGCGAGGCCGAGGTGTTCCTCCTGCTCGTCGGCGAGAAGGGGCTCGGTCGCTGGCAGGTGCTCGAATATTACGAGGCGCTGGATCGCGACCTGAACCGACCCGACCGGCGGCTGCTGTTTCTGCTGCTCGAAGGGCAGCGGGCGCCCGGCCTGCCTTTCCTCGGCCAATTGCACTGGACGATCGCCCCAGATCCGGCCGCGGGCGAGACGATCGCCAGACTGCTCGACGGCGCGGCCGGCGCCGCATCCGGCCCTGCCGAGCCGTGGCGGTATGCGCGGCCCTATCTCGGCCTGCTGTCGATGACCGAGGCCGACAGCGACCATTTCTACGGCCGCGAGACGGAAACCGCCGGGACGCTCGGCATACTGGCCGACGCGCCGGACAAGGTCGCCCTGCTGATCGGTAATTCCGGCGTCGGCAAGTCCTCGCTGGCGCAGGCCGGCGTCATCGCCGCGCTCAAGCGGCAGTCCTGGCTGGCGCAGGCCCAGGGCGCGCGCCTCTGGCCCGCGCGCTTCGCCGAAAGCCGGCGCTGGCTCTTCCTGCGCATGACGCCCGGCGAAAAGCCGGTCGCGGAACTCGTGCATCAGTTCGAAAACGAATGGCAGTACGATACGACCGATCCGGATGCCGAGAAGCGCCGCGGCGCATGGGTCGCCAACCTCCTGGACGGTTCGGCGACGCTGGCGGGGCTCGTGACCGCGACGCTGAAAAGGCTCGCTGAAATCGGACGCGAGGCGCCGACCGGATTTTTCCTCTACATCGACCAGGGCGAGGAGCTTTACGTGCGCGCCGAGCCGGTCGAGCGACGGCGCTTTTCGGAAATCCTCGCCGAGGGCGTGAAAGATCCGCGCCTGTCGATCCTCATGAGCATGCGCGCCGACTTCACCGGCGAATTGCACGCCGACCGCGCCCTGTTCGACGCGCATTATCGCATCGACGTTCCGCCGGTGCGCGCCGAGACGCTGAAGACCATCGTCGAGGAACCAGCGCGTCGCCTCGGCGCCCGCTTCGATCCGCCGCATCTGGGCGCCGACATCGCCGCCCGGGCGGACGAGGAATCGACCGCCGACGCCGGCGCGCTCACGCTCATGTCCTACATGCTGGAGGACATGTGGTCGGACATGGTCAAGCGCGGCGACGGCGTGATGCGGCTGCGCGCCGACGCGATCGAGCTCGGCCGCGTGCTGGCGCAGCGCGCCGACGCCTTTTTCGAAACGCACAGGGCGGCGGAGAAAAACATCGAGCGCATCTTCACGCTGAAGCTCGCCTCGGTGCGCGAGGACGGCGAGCCGGTGCGCCGGCGCGCGTTGCGGACGGAATTTTCCGAAACCGACTGGCGGCTCGTCTCGGAACTCGCCGACGCGCCGAACCGCCTCATCGTCACGGCGCAACGCGAGGGCCGCGAGACCTGGGCCGAGGTGGCGCATGAAGCCATCTTCAAGCGCTGGAGCAGGCTGCGCGACTGGATCGGCGCGCGCCAGAGCTTTCTGGTGTGGAAGACGGGCATCGAAGGCAAGCGGCGCGAATGGACGGCTGCCGACGAAAGCGACGACCTGCTGTTGCGCGGCGCGCCGCTGGTGCAGGCGCAGGCCTGGCTCGCCGCGCAGGCGGAAGACCTCGACCAGGCCGAGCGCGATTTCATCGCGCGCAGCGGCGCGGCGGAAGCAGCGCTGCGCGAGCGGGAGAAGGCCGAGCGCGAACAACGGGAGACATTGCAAAAGAGACTGCTGCGCGGTGCCTTCGCCGCCCTGATCGCGCTGTCGATCGTCGGCGGGGCGGTGGTCTGGAAGTGGCGAGAGGCGGAACAGCAGAAGAAGGAAACGCAGAAGCAGGCCGAGATCGCCAAGCGCAATTTCGACGCCGCCAAGCGCGCGGTCGACGTCCTGACCTTCGATATTGCGCAGGGACTGCGCGACGTCGACGGCATGCGCACGGCCACGATCATGCGGATTCTCGACCGCGTGCGCGGCGTCGTCGACCGCCTCGCGCAATCGGCGCCGGACAATCCGGAATTGCAGCGCTCCCGCGAGGTCATGCTGAACGAGATCGGCAATACGCTGATCGCGCAGGGCGCCGTCGCGGACGCGCTTGCGCGCTATCGCGAGGCCTTTCAGATCGGCGAAGCGCTCGCCGCGCGCGATCCCGCCAATACGCTGTGGCAGCGCGATCTCTCGATCAGCCAGGAGAAGATCGGCAACATGCTTCGCGCTCAAGGCGATGCGGCGGGCGCGCTCGAAGCCTATCGGAAAAGTCTTGCGGCCCGCGAAAAGCTCGCCGCGCGCGATCCGGACAACGCCGAATTGCAGCGCGACCTGTCGGTCAGCCAGAACAAGATCGGCGACGTGCTGCGCGACCAGGGCGAGGCGGCAGGGGCGCTCGACGCCTATCGAAAAGGTCTCGTCACCGCCGAAGCGCTCGCCACGCGCGCTCCGGCCAATACGCTGTGGCAGCGCGATCTGTCGGTCAGCCACAACAAGATCGGCGACGTGCTGCGCGATCACGGGGATTCGGCCGCCGCGCTCGAAGCCTACAAAAAGGGGCTCGTCATCGCCGAAACGCTGGCCGCGCGGGATTCCGCCAATACGCTGTGGCAGCGCGACCTGTCGATCAGCCACGAACGGATCGGCGACGTGCTGCGCGACCAGGGCGATGCGGGCGCCGCGCTCCAATCCTATCGCAAGAGCCTCGAAATTCGCGAGGCGCCCGCCGCGCGCGATCCGTCCAACAGGCTATGGCAAAGCGATCTGTCGGTCAGTCACGAGAAGATCGGCGACGTGCTGCGCGACCAGGGCAAGACGGCCGCGGCGCTGCAGTCCTACCGCAAGAGCCTCGCGATTCGCGAAACGCTCGCCGCGCGCGATCCCGCCAATAGCCAATGGCGGCGCGACCTCTCGCTCAGCCACAACAAGGTCGGCGACATGCTGCGCGATCAGGGCGACGCCGCCGGCGCGCTCGCCGCCTACCGGAAAGGCCTCGCGATCGCCGAAACGCTCGCCGCGCGCGATCCCGCCAACGCCCAATGGCAGCGCGATCTGGCGATCAGCCACGAACGGATCGGCGATCAGAGCCGGGCCAGCGGCGACACAGCGCAGGCGGTCGGCTCCTATCAGAAGGCGCTCAATATCTATCGGAGCCTTCGCCAGCGCAATTCCGACGACCTTCAGTCGGAAATCCTTTCCGTCGTGCCTCTCTGGAGGCTCGGAAACCTCAAGGGCGCCGAGGGCCGCGGCGACCTCGAGGCGGCCCTCGGCATCCTGAGGCCGCTCGCCGCCGCCGGCCGGCTCGACGCCAAGCGGCGCGGGTGGATACCAACGATCGAAGCCGATCTGGCGAAGCTCGACGCCAAGTGACATGACGTCGAAGCCGCCACATGGCGCGACAAAAATCGGCGCGACAAAAATCGGCGCGAGAACGATCGTCGCCCCGACGACCGCAGCCTCCTTCAATCCTCCAGCTCGTCGATCGCCGATTGCTGATCGAGCCGCTCCATGGCGTCGTGCGGCCTGGAGCTTGCGGCCTCCCTGTAGAGCTTCGTCGCAGCATCCAGCTTCGCCTTGCCGTAGAGGCCGACGAGGCCGTTGGCGTGCTCGATCCGCGCGATGGCGGAATCGGGCGTCAGCTTTCGCGCCGCCTCGAAATGCTTCATCGCCGCGTCCTTGCTCGCGCCATAGGTGAGGCCCGCGACGAGGCCGCCGACCTTGGCGACGACTTCCGCATTGTAGGCGCCCAGCGCGATATGAGCTTCGGCGTGATCGGGCGCGAGCGCGAGCGCCTTGTCGAGGCTCGCCTTGATCTTGCCGCCGAGCCCCATGGCGAGCGCCTTCGCCACCGAAATGCCCTGCCCGTAACGGCCGAGCGCGGAAGCGTGGAAATAGAAGGCGTTCGGAAAATCCCTGGCGATCGCCTGCAATTTTTCGGCGCGCGCGGCCGATTGCTGGAAAATGTCGAGCTGCCTGTTGTCGTCGGTCTCGAGGTAGGTCGCATAGATGTTGGCGGCCTTGTTGGCGACGTTGGAACCGAGCGGTCCCAGCGCCTCGCCCTGCTCCACCGCCCCCGCGAAATCGCCGGCGTGATAGGCGCGCCAGGCCGCTTGCAGCGCTTCGGCCGCCTTGGCCGGCGCCAACCCGGAATCGAGTTTCGGATGCGCGGCGACGGCCGTCTTCACCCAGGCCTCGTCGGGAAAGGGCTCGCAATCGCCGCGATGCAACGCCGCCCAGTTCTTCTTCAGCGCGGCGCCCGCATAGTCGTAGGCCTTGTCGGGATAGGGGAACTTTTTCCATGTTGATCGGGCCATCGGAATGCCTCTAGCGCGCGTAGCGGGTTGCGAGATCGTCGAACAGCGCGCGTTCGCGCGGACCGAGATGGGGGGCGGCGAGCGCGAGCACCTGAAAGACGCCGCGGCCGAGACCGCGGCCGTCCTGCGGGGCGCGCGGGTTGCGGGCGAATTCGAAGGAAAGCCAGTAGGTCGCGACCAGCGCCATGTTTTCGGCGAGCATGCCGATCTCGCCGGCGCTCGCCGTCATCTGGCCGGCCTTGACGAGCCCCGCCATGATCTCGCGGCCGACGCGGATTTTGTGGGCGAGAATGCGTTTCATCTGCGTCTCGACGCAGCGGTAGCGCGCGATCAGTTCGTTGAGGTCGCGATAGAGAAACCGGTATTTCCAGATCGCCTCGAACACGAGATGCAGGAAAAGCCAGCAATCCTCCGCATCCGGCAGGCGTTGCTGCGGGGCGGCCAATGTCTCCTCGATCTCCGCGCGAAACGCCGCGAACAAGTCTTCGACGATCTTTTCCTTCGAATGATAATGGTAATAGAGATTGCCGGGGCTGATCCCCATTTCCAAGGCAATCGCCGCCGTCGTCACCGTCGGCTCGCCATGCGTGTTGAACTGGGCGAGCGCGGTTTCAAGAATGCGCTCGCGCGTTCTTCTTTTCGGTTTCGCCAGCATGCGCCCGCCTCCCGGATTTGGCGATCCTGGCACGCGTCGGGGCGGCCGCGCCTTGCGCCAGCGCATGGTCGAGCCGGTCGAGCGTCGCGGCCAGGCGTCCTGTTTCGGCAGCAAGACCATGCGCAGGACGCGCGGGCGCGGCGATCAGGCGCCGGTCGGGATCGGCCAACACCGCATGGTTCAGCCGCACGCCGTGGCGGGAAAGGACGGCTTCCAGTTCAGCCGCGCGGCGCCGCAATTCGCTGCGCGTGAAGCTATAAGCGTGTTCGGCCAGCCGCCGCCGGTCGGCGTAGCTGAACACATTGGCGAAGAAGATCAGCGCATCGTCGCGCGCCGGCTCGAACAGGAGAATGTCGGCGTCCGGATAATCGTGGGCGTAACGCGCCATGCCGACTTTCATGCGCGATTGAATGAGCGCCCGGAAGGTCTGCGAGAGAACGGTGGCGAGGCCATCGTCGGCAAGACGCCTCGGCGTGCGCCCGGCCTCGACGGACGCCAGCCGCGCGTCGAACGGCACGAGCGGGTTGACGCAGATCAGCAGCTTCGCGCCGGCTTTCAACGCAACGGAGGCGTGCAGCGTCTTCTTCAGCGCGCCGTCGACATAGTCGCGCTGGCCGATGCGCGCGGGCGGATAAAGGCCGGGCAAGGCGGCGCTCGCCTTCACCGCCGCCGAAATGGGCGTGTCGTCGAAACCCGGCGCGCCGAAAACGACGGCATCGGCCGAATCGAGATCGGTCGCCACGATGAAGAGCTTGTGGCGCAATCGACGGAAATCGTCGGTGCGGCCGCTTCGGCCGAACATTCTGGCGAGATAGGCGGCGGCCGCGTCATTGTCGAATACGCCGTTCGGCAGAGCGCGCGCGAGCCCCTGCAACGCCTCGAAGGCGCCGCGCGGCGCGGAACCCGAACGATCGAGCCAGGTCGCCAAGGCTTCCAAGGCGAGATCGGGGAGGCTGACAAGCCTGCGCGCATATTCCGCGAAGGCCGGCCGCATCAGGAAATCCGGTTCGAAGGGCTCGGGGTGATTCTCGCTCTCGATGAAGCGCGCGCAGAGATCGCGGGGCGTAAGGCCATTGGCGAGGCTCGCGGCGATGAAAGCGCCGGCGCTGACGCCGACGGTCGCGTGGCACTGCGTGAGGTCGACGCCGTCGAACGCCTCCTGCAATGCGACAAGCGCGCCGATCTCGTAGATCGATCCAAGCGGGCCGCCGCCGGCGAGCGCCAACCCTATCCTCGTCGCCTCCGCCATGACGCCTCCTGCGCGAATGCGGGAAGGCCGCGGCGCGGCCTTCTCCGGCGATCAGGGCCTGCGGCTCATTTCGCCGCGACCTTTTTCGCGGCCCTGTCCTCGGTCAGCCGTTCGGTCGCCGCGGTCAGTTCGGCGACGCGCTTCGACAGCGTGTCGATGTCCTTGCGCGTGGGAACGTTGAGGCTGTGCAGAGCCCGCGCGACGCGATCCTCGAACACTTTCTCGAGCTTGTCCCATGCGCCCGCGCCTTTCGACTTGATTTCGGCGATGCGTTCGTCGGCGGCGGTCCTCGTTTCGTCCTGGACGCGCTGGCCCTCGGCCACGAGCGAATCGAAAACCTTTTGCCCTTCAGCCTGCGCCTTGGCGAAAGCGCCGAGGCCGGCGAGCCAGATCTGGCTGGCGGATTCGCGGATGGTGGCGGCGAGATTGTCGTCCTGCTTGGCGAGCGCCTTGAGTTTCTTGGCCATGACAAGTCCCTTCCGAACTTGCGGCGTTGATGACGCCGCGATTGCGACAATCCACCATGGAAAATTAGGCTTCGCCGCCCAAAGCTCTGGGCGACGTCGCCTAAAATCGCGCGATAGACTGACGCTTTGAAAGACGTCCGCGGGAGGCGGCGATGATCTATTTCGTGACCGGCGCCAGCGGCTTCATCGGCAAGCGCTTCGTGCGCAAGGTTCTGGCGCGCGAGGATGCGCGCGTATTCGTGCTGCTGCGCGACGCGTCCGAAGAGAAGATCGCGGCGTTGCGCGGCTTCTGCGGCGATACGGGAAAACGCATCGTCGCGGTGCAAGGCGATATCACCGCCGAGGCGCTCGGCGTCGACGCCAGGGACATGCGCAAGCTGAGGGGCAAGATCGACCATCTCGTCCATCTCGCCGCGATCTACGATCTGACGGCGGACCCCGCGGACGTCGAACGCGCCAACGTCGGCGGCGTGCGCAATGCGCTGGATTTTGCGCGACAGGCGGGCGCGAAATGCTTTCATCACGTCTCGTCGATCGCGGCCGCCGGGCTTTACGAAGGCGTGTTCCGCGAAGACATGTTCGAGGAAGCGCGCCATCTCGACCACGCCTACTTTCGTTCGAAACACGAAGCCGAGCGGCTGGTGCGCGCGGAAAAGAAGATGGCCTGGCGCATCTATCGGCCGGCCATCGTCGTCGGCGATTCCCGCACCGGCGAAATGGACAAGATCGACGGCCCCTACTATTTCTTTAAGCTCATCCAGAAGATGCGCCACGCGCTGCCGCAATGGGTTCCGGCGATCGGGCTCGAAGGCGGACGCATCAATGTCGTGCCGGTCGATTTCGTCACCGATGCGCTCGACTATCTGGTCGCGGCGCCTGACCTCGACGGCCGCACGTTCCATCTGACCGATCCGGCGCCGCTGCGCCTGGGCGACATGCTGAACCTGTTCGCGCGTTCGGCGCATGCGCCGCAATTCAGCCTGCGCGTCAACGCCGCCATGTTCGGCTTCATTCCCGGAGCGCTGGCGAAAGGGTTGATGAGCCTCACGCCCTTCCGCCGCATCCGGAAGCTCGCGCTGAAAGAGCTGGGCCTGCCCGACGACATTCTCACCTTCGTGAACTACCCGACGCGGTTCGACAGCCGCGAGACGCAGAAAATTCTGGCCAAGGGGGGCATCAAGGTTCCGCGTCTCGAGGATTACGCCTGGCGCCTGTGGGATTATTGGGAACGCCATCTCGACCCCGATCTCTTCCTCGACCGCTCGTTGCGCGGGCGCGTCGGCGGCAAGCGTGTGCTGGTTACGGGCGGGTCGGTCGGCATCGGCAAGGCGGTCGCGCACAAGCTGGCGCAGGCCGGCGCGGTCACGATCGTCTGCGCGCGCGACGCAGCGGCGCTGAAGGAAGCGAAAGCCGAGTTCGTCGCCGAGGGCCTGACGCTGCATACCTACAGCGCCGATATCGCCGACCCCGAGGCCTGCGCGAAATTCGTCGCGCGGCTGACGGAAGATCACGGCGGGATCGACATTCTCGTCAACAACGCCGGCCGCTCGATCCGCCGCTCGATCGAGCATTCCTATGATCGCCTGCACGATCTCGAGCGCACGATGAAGGTGAATTATTTCGGCGCGGTGCAGGTGGCGATGGGCCTGCTGCCCGGCATGGCCGAGCGGCGCGAGGGGCACATCGTCAATGTCTCCTCGATCGGCGTCCTCACCAATGCGCCGCGCTTCTCGGCCTATGTCGCCTCGAAGGCCGCGCTGGAGGCCTGGAGCAATTGCGCGGCGTCGGAATTCCTCGACCGGGGCGTGCATTTCACCAACGTCAACATGCCGCTGGTGCGCACGGCGATGACGGCGCCGACGAAATTCTACGCGAGCGTGCCGACGCTCGACCCGGACGAGGCGGCCGATCTCGTCATCGACGCGATCATCCACCGGCCCGCGCGCGTCGCGACGCGGCTCGGGCGCTTCGGGCAGGTGACGCATGCGCTGCTGCCGAATTTCGCGCATATCGTGATGAACACGGCCTTCCGCATGTTCCCGGATACCGCGGGCAAGGACGGCGCGCCGACGCCGCCGACGGCGGACCAGATCGCGTTTACGCAGGTGCTGCGGGGCCTGCATTTGTAGGGGTTTTCCTTCTCCCGCGGAGCGGGAGAAGGTGGCGCTCGGAACGCGCGACGGATGAGGGACGCGCCGCTACCCGAACGTTTCTCGAAACCGCGGCGCCCTCACCCCGGACCGAAGTCGGCAAAAGCCGACTTCGTGTCGACCCCGCTGCGCGGGGCCACCCTCTCCCGCTTTCGCGGGAGTGGGAAGTTGCCTCAATGCGCCGCCGTCTTCACCTCCGCCACGCCCGCGCCGTTGAAGAAGGCGTTGAGCGCGACCGTGACGATGGTCGTCAGCAGGATGCCGGATTCCAGCAACGGCTTGAGCTGCTTCGGGAAGGCTTCGAAGAAGTTCGGGGCGATCAGCGTCAGCATGCCGAAGCCGATGCCGAGCCCGACGATCAACAGGTTGTTGCGATTGCCGGCATAGTCGACGCTGGAGAGAATGCGGATTCCGGTCGCCGCCACCATGCCGAACATGACAAGGCCCGCGCCGCCCAGCACGCTGACCGGGATCGCGCCGAAGATCGAGGCGAGCTTGGGGATGAGGCCGAGGATCAGCAGGATCACGCCGCCCGCCACCGCCACCCAGCGCGAGCGTACGCCGGTCACGCCGACGAGGCCGACGTTCTGCGAATAGGACGTATAGGGGAAGGTGTTCATGATTCCGCCGAGGATCGTGCCGACGCCGTCGGCGCGCAGGCCTTTGGCGAGCTCCTTCGAATCGACGGTCTTGCCGGTCATTTCGCCGAGCGCGAGGAACATGCCGGTCGATTCCACCATGACGACGATCATGACGATGCACATGGTCACGATCGACCAGAAGTCGAAGGTCGGCATGCCGAACTGGAAGGGATAGACGAGGCCGAACCAGGGGGCGTTGGCGATCAGCGCGACGTTCAGCTTGCCGAGGATCGCCGCGAGGATCGCGCCGACGACGATGCCGAGCAGCACCGCGATATTGGCGAGGAAGCCCTTGGCGTAGCGCGCGATCAGCAGGATCGCGACGAGCACGATCGCCGCGATCGCGAGATTTTCAGGCTGTCCGAAGGCCGGATTGGGGAACTCGCCCATCACGCCGTCGACAGGCTTCTTGATCGTCGGCAGCGCGCCGCCGGCCCAGCCGATGCCGATGCGCATGAGCGTGACGCCGATGACCGCGATGATCGTGCCGGTGACGACCGGGGGGAAAAAGCGGATGAGCTTGCCGACCAGCGGCGCGACGAGGAATGCGAAGACGCCGGAGGCGATGACCGCGCCGTAGATGTTGAGCAGCGTCGCGGTCGGCGTCGCGCCCGCCGCCTTGCCCGCGCCGATCATGGCGAGCATCGGGGCGACGGAGGCGAAGGTGACGCCCATCATGACCGGCAGGCGAATGCCGACGCCGGGGAAGCCGAGCGATTGCACCAGCGTCGCCAGGCCACAGGCGAACAAGTCGGCGTTGATGAGCAGCGTGCGCTGCTCCGGCGACAGGCCGAGCGCGCCGGATATGATGAAGGGCACGGCGACCGCGCCCGCATACATGACGAGAACATGCTGGATGCCGAGCGCGGCGAGGCGCTGCGGCGGCAGGACTTCGTCCACGCCGTGTTCGGTGGTTTCGCTCATCTGTCGCCTCTCCCAGTCGGTGCGCGAATCTGTCGTTCGCTGCACATGCAAAACCGGCGCCTTTATGCCGGCAGTCTGTCGCGCAGGCGCAACAGCGCGATCTTTTCGATCTGCGTCAGCGCTTCCGCGAATTCCTCGTCCTGCCCGTGGCCGATCCGTCGTTCGAAGGCCGCCAGAATCTCATCCTTGGTCGCGCCCTTCACGGCCATGATGAAGGGGAAGCCGAATTTCGCCTTGTAGGACTCGTTGAGCTCGGTGAAGCGCGCCAGTTCCGCCGGCGTCAGACGGTCGAGGCCGGCGCCGCCCTGCTCCCTGGTCGAATCCGCTGTCAGCCCCTTGGCGAGCGCCAGGCGTCCGGCGAGATCGGGGTGGGCGCGGATCAGCGCGAGCTTTTCGTCCTTCGACATGGCGCGGGCGACGACGGCCATCGCGTCGTGCAGGCCGCTCGCCGTGTCCTGGGCCGCACCGAATCCTTTTGCATGCGCGCCGGCCGCGATCTGCGGGGTGTGCTCGTAGATGTCGCCGAAGACTTCAACGAAGAGCGCGCGGCCCATGCGGCTCGGAACATAGCCGCCTTTCGGCGGATACTTCCTGATCCAGTGGCGAGCGATATCGAGGCGGGTCGCGACCCAGACGCGATCGTGCGCGCGCACATAGTCGAGAAAGCGCGCCAGCGCCGCGGCGCGGCCGGGGCGGCCGACGAGGCGGCAGTGCAGGCCGACCGACAGCATTTTCGGGCGCTCCTCGCCTTCGGCGTAAAGCGTGTCGAAACTGTCCTTGAGATAGGCGAAGAACTGGTCGCCCGCGTTGAAACCCTGCGGCGTGGCGAAGCGCATGTCGTTGGCGTCGAGCGTGTAGGGGACGAGCAATTGCTGGCGCCGACCGTCGTCATGCCAGTAGGGCAACTCGTCGGCGTAGACGTCGGCCGAATAGAGAAAGCCGCCTTCCTCTGTTGTCAGCGGAATCGTGTTTTCCGACGTACGCCCCTGATAGAAGCCGAGCGGGCGCTCGCCGACGATCTCGGTGTGCAGGCGGATCGCCTCGGCGATATCGGCGCGCTCCTTCTCCTTCGGCGCGTCCTTGTAGTCGATCCACTTGAGGCCGTGGCTCGCCATTTCCCAGCCGGCCGCCTTCATCGCGGCGACGGCCTCCGGATTGCGCGCGAGCGCGGTGGCGACGCCGAAGACGGTGACGGGCAGCGCGCGATCGCGGAACAGGCGCAGCAGCCGCCAGAAGCCGGCGCGCGAGCCGTATTCGTAGATCGATTCCATGTTCATGTGGCGCTGGCCGGGCCAGGGCTGCGCGCCGACGATCTCCGACAGGAAGGCTTCCGACGCGGCGTCGCCATGCAGGACGTTGTTCTCGCCGCCTTCCTCGTAATTGACGACGAATTGCACGGCGATGCGCGCATCGCCCGGCCAGCGCGCATGCGGCGGCGTCTCGCCATAGCCGATCATGTCGCGTGGATAGGCGGCCATGTCTCAGGACCCCCGGTAGGTCGAGAAGGCCCAGGGCGAGACCAGCAGCGGCACGTGATAATGGCCGGCGGCGTCGGCTATGCCGAAGCGGATCGGCACGACGTCGACGAAGGCGGGCTCGGGCAGCTTCTGGCCCTGGCCGCGAAAATAATCGCCGGCGTGGAAACGGATCTCGTAGACGCCGACCTGCATTTCATCGCCGGACAGGAGCGGCGCGTCCGTGCGCCCGTCGGCGTTGGTGCGAGCCGCCTTCACCAGATTGACCGCGCCGTCGCCACGTATGCGCACGAGTTCGAGCGCGACGCCCGCTGCGGGCCGCCCGGCCTGAATGTCCAGCACATGTGTCGACAGACGGCCCATGCCCCGCTCCCTGCTGGCGCCATTCTAGCAGCGCGCAATCGTTCCACATTCAAATATTTTTTGAAACTGAGCTTGGCGGTTCGCCGCCAATCCCGCGCGCTCAGCCGGCCGCGCGGCGCTTGCGCGCTTTGGCCGGCCGCGCCTCGGCGAGCGCCGTTTCGATATGGTCGCGCGCCTCCTCGGCGAGCGCATCGGCGAAGGCGCGCACTTTCGGCGGGACCATGCGCTGGTAGGCGTGCAGGATGGCGAGCGTGACCGGCGTCGGCGGATTGTCCGGCAGCACGGGCACGAGCGCGCCGGAGCGCAGATGCCCGGCGACCTCGAACAGCGGCTTCATGACGATGCCTTCGCCCGCCAGCGCCCATTGGGTGAGGACGTCGCCGGCGTCGGCGTCGAGCCCGCCCGAAACCATGGCCGAGACGGCGCGGCCGCCGCGCTGCAGGGTCCAGCGGAACTGGCGGGAGCCGGGATAGCGCAGCATGAGACAGCGGTGCTTTTCGAGATCGGCGATCGACTTCGGCGCCCCGTGCGTTTCGATATAGGCGGGCGCCGCGCACAGCACGCGCTCGACATCGGCGATCTTGCGCACGATGAGCGAGGAATCGGGCAGCCGGTCCATGCGCACGGCGACGTCGACCGCCTCGGTGAAGAGATCGACGAGATAGTCGGACAGGCGCAGCGTGACGTCGATCTCGGGGTATCGGGCCTGGAAGCGCGGCATGAAGGGCGCGACGACGCGCTGGCCGAAGCCGAGCGGCGCGGTGACCTTCAGGAGGCCGCGCGGCGGGGCTCCCTTGTCGGACACGCTGGCTTCGGCGCGATCGAGCGCCTGCGAAACGTCCAGGCAGTGCTCATAAAACACGCGGCCCTGCTCGGTCAGAAACATCTTTCGCGTGGTGCGATTGAAGAGGCGGCAACTCAGGGTCTTTTCGAGCGAGCGGATGCGATGGCTCACGACCGCCGCCGAGAGCCGCATGCTGCGGCCCGCGGCGGAGAAGGAGCCGAGCTCCACCGCGCGGACGAAAACCCTGATGTTGTCGAGCGAGAGCATTCAGCAATCCGGTTTGAAAGTCTGCGCGCTTTCCAACAATATCGTCACACGCGGCTGCGGCCTAGAGTGGCTGGCCAGAGACGGAGAGGCGAGCATGGACGCAATTGCGTGGGAATGGGGCGGTCTCCTGCTGCGATGGACCCACATCATCACGGGCATCGCCTGGATCGGCTCGTCCTTCTATTTCATGCATCTCGACGCATCGATCCGCGCCATCCCGGAGATCCCGGCGGGCAAAGGCGGCGAGGCGTGGGAGGTGCACGGCGGCGGCTTCTACCAGGTGCGCAAATATCTCGTCGCGCCCGACAGGATGCCGGCCGAACTCATGTGGCACAAATGGGAATCCTATTCGACATGGATTTCCGGCTTCTCGCTGCTCGTATGGGTCTATTACCTTGGCGCCGATCTCTATCTGATCGACCCCGCCGTGCGCGCGCTGACTCCCTTGCAGGCCGCGGGCGTCGGCGTCGGCGGTCTCGCGCTCGGCTGGATCGTCTACGATTTTCTCTGCAAGTCGCCGCTCGCCGACAACGAGGTCGCGCTGGCCGCCGTCGGCTTCGCCTTCGTCATGGCGATGGCCTTCTTCTTCCAGCACATGTTCTCCGGCCGCGGCGCGCTTTTGCATACGGGCGCGCTGATGGGCACGATCATGACCGGCAACGTGTTCATGAACATCATCCCGAACACGAAGATCGTCGTCGCCGACCTGATCGCCGGCCGCGCGCCCGATCCGAAATACGGCAAGCAGGCGAAGACTCGCTCGACGCACAACAATTATCTCACGCTGCCGGTGCTGTTCCTGATGATCTCGGGCCATTACCCGATGACGTTCATGTCGCCCTATGCGTGGCTGATGGTCGGCTTCGTGCTGATCGCGGGCGCGCTGGTGCGCTACTTCTACAACCAGCGTCACGCCGGCAAGGGCGACAAATGGTGGGCGTGGGTCGTCGCGGCCGTCTCGATCGCCATCGCGATCTGGCTGTCGATGCTCTCCAATCCCGCCGGACGCCAGAAACTCGGCCTGCCCGAACTGACGACGCCCGCGGTCGCGGCCGTCGCCGCCCATGTGCCAAAAGAGGTGGAGGACGTGCTGACGAGCCGCTGCGCCATGTGCCATGCGCCGGAGCCGGTGTGGACGGGCCTCGCCTCGCCGCCGAAGGGCGTGATGCTGGACACGCCCGCCAATATCGCGCGCAACGCCGAGCATGTGCGCCTGCAGGCCGTGCTGACGCACGCCATGCCGCCGAACAACATCACGGACATGACCGCCGACGAGCGCAAGGTTCTGGCCGACTGGTTCGCGACGAAATGAAAAACGCTCTCGCGATCGCGCCGCTGACGCGCGAAGCCTTCGCGCCTTTCGGCGGTGTGATCGACGTCGAAGGCATGAAGGCCGTCACGATCAACCAGGGTTTTGCGCGCCGTTACGACGGGCAGGCGAAGATCGACGTCGGAGCGCAGGGCGGCTCGGTCAACGTCAGCCTGTTCACGGCGCAGCCGCGCCCCGCGCCGATCGAGATCGCGCTGATGGAGCGCCACCCGCTCGGCAGCCAGTTGTTCGCGCCGATGCAGGAGCGGCCATGGCTCGTCGTCGTCTGCGGCGATCCGCGCGACGCGGCGACCTACCGCGCCTTTCGCGCCACGGGCCGGCAGGGCGTCAATTACGCGCGCAACGTCTGGCATCATCCCCTGCTCGCGCTCGACGAGAACAGCCTGTTTCTCGTCGTCGACCGCGCCGGGCCGGGAAACAATCTCGAGGAATACGAATTGAGCGCGGCCGAGCGGCTGTCGCTTGCGCCCTGAGGCGCGACGCGAGAGGAAACGATGGAGAGAACCTATTATTCCGCGATGGGCGGCCATCCGCCGCAGACCGAGATGCTGACGGGGCGCGCGGTCTTCACCGAGGCTTACGCCGTCATTCCACGCGGCGTGATGCGCGACATCGTGACGAGCTGCCTGCCGCATTGGAACAAGACCCGGTTGTGGATCATCGCGCGCCCGCTCTCCGGCTTCGCCGAGACCTTCACGCATTACATCATGGAAGTCTCGCCCGGCGGCGGCAGCGACCGGCCCGACACCGAGCCGCGCGCGGAAAGCGTGCTGTTCATGGTCGAAGGACAGGCGAATCTGACGATCGGCAACGCCAAACATGTGCTGAAGAAAGGCGGCTACGCCTATCTGCCGGCCGGCGCGTCATGGCGCATTTCGAACAGCGGCAAGGGGCCGGCCAAATTTCATTGGATCCGCAAGGCCTATGAGGCGGTCGAGGGCGTCGAGCCGCCGGAAGCCTTCGTCGCCAACGAGGCCGACGTTCCGATGCGCGCCATGGCCGGCACGGACGGCAAATGGGCGACGCAGCGCTTCGTCGAGCCGGAGGACGTGCGCCACGACATGCACGTCAACATCGTGACCTTCGAGCCCGGCGCGATCATTCCGTTTCTCGAGACGCATGTGATGGAGCACGGGCTCTACGTGCTCGAGGGCAAGGCCGTCTACAGGCTCAATCGCGACTGGGTGGAGGTGGAAGCCGGCGACTACATGTGGCTGCGCGCCTTCTGCCCGCAGGCCTGCTACGCGGGCGGCCCGGGACGTTTCCGCTACCTGCTCTACAAGGACGTCAACCGCCATCCGAAACTCGGCGGCTTCTGACCGGCGTCCAAACCGCATGCAAAGAAAAACGGCAGGGCGCGAGCCCTGCCGTCTTTTTACGCCTTACGCAAATCCGGGATTGCTTGTCCGGAATTACTTGCAGTCCGCCGAGGCGCTGACCACGGCGCCCGAACCTTCCGGCTTCGCGCCGGACGCGGTCACGACCGAATTGCCGCCTTCCGGCTTGGCGGCCGAAGCGGTGACCGTCGAATTGCCGGCCTCGGGCTTCGCAGCCGAAGCGGTCACGGCCGTGTTGCCGGCTTCCGGCTTCGCAGCCGAAGCGGTGACCGTCGAGTTGCCGGCTTCCGGCTTCGCGGCCGACGCGGTGACCGTCGAATTGCCGGCTTCGGGCTTGGCGGCCGACGCGGTCACGGCCGTGTTGCCGGCTTCCGGCTTCGCAGCCGAGGCGGTGACGGCGGTGTTGCCGGCTTCCGGCTTGGCGGCCGAAGCGGACGTGACGTTGCCGTTGCCCTGCGGGCACGGGCCGGCGGCCAGAGCCGGGGCCGAGAAATCGAGGGCGCCGGCGAGCAGGGCGAGCTTGAGAGACTTCATATGATCCTCCAATGGTGGAAACCGGCGCTGTGCTGACCGGGATCGTCCGTTGCCAGCGATCGTCAGCAGTTACGAGGGGCTAGCCGAAATAGTTTCACCGGGCCCCCTGAATTTTGTCAATCACGCCTTCGTGACCGACAGTCCGGGACGGGCCGCGAAACCCGCCACGCATGACATGGCCTAGCGCCCACGTTTTTCCAAGACGTTTTTGCAGAGAAAGCGGAAGGAAACGCCGGCGATGTCCTGAGGTTCGCCCCATTCCTCCGGTTCTTCGCCCGCCTTTTCGAGAAACGGGGCCGATACGGCGACGTGCGCGCCGCGCGCGACGGCCGCGGCGCGCGCCCGGTCGATCTCGTCGATCGCGCGGCCGACCACCACCGGCGCGCGCGCCTCGGCGGCCGTCAGGATGGCCGGATCGATCAGGATCGGCCCGAAATGGACGATCATTCGCGTCTCGATCCCGACCTTCCAATGGTCTTCAAGCGTTTCGGCGAGGCGCGCGAGGCCGGTCTCGACGTCCCGAAAGGCGGCGAGCGCCTTCCGCGCGGCCCGGGAAGGCGCGGAGCCGGCGGGAAAGCAGGCGGAAGCGTGGTCCGCGCCGATCATCAGGACATGGCCGCCGCCGGCGCGGACCGCCCTGTCGAACACGCGGTAGACCTCGCTCAGCGCCCATTGCAGGTCCTGCGGCAGCATGGCGGCCGAGAGGCCCGCGCGATCGGCAATATCGAGAAACAGCAGCGCGCAGACCTCCTCATGCGCGGTCTGTGCGGACGCGGCGGCGAGACTGTCGAGCGGCGCGACGGAGACGGGGCCGGTCGGGCGGAGCTGGCATGCAAGCCGCATGTCGGGCGCCGCCGCAATGCGCTCGAGCGTCGCGGCTTCGTTGCGGCCGGGCGGCGGACAGTTTTCAAGCCCATCGAGAACGCGGACCCGGCAGGTCGAGCAGCGCGCGCGGCCGCCGCAGGCCGAGGCGTGCGCAATATGATTGGCGCGGCTGGCCTCCAGCACGGTCCAGCCGCGCGGCGCGCGCACCCGTGCGCCGGGATAGGCGATCTCGATCGTGGCGCCGCGCAGGCGCTCCCAGCCCCAGCGGACGATCCGCGCGGCGAACAGGCCCGCGACCAGCCAGAGATAGATGTCCACCACGCGGTCGCGCCACAGGGCGATGCCGGTCATGGTATGGACCGACGGCCCGTGGCCTTCGGGCGCGACCTGGCCGAAGCGCGTCAGCTCGCGCTCCATCTGGATGAAGCCGAGCGCGGAGAGGATCGGGAGGACCAGAAATATCCCGAACAGAACCGGCAGGGCCGCCCGCCACCACCGCTTGCGTCCGAGAGCCGCCTGCAGGCCGAGGCAGCCGTGAATCCAGCCGGGCGCGAGTATGGCGAACTGGCGCGTCTGGGAGCTCGATTGCCAGAGGTCGCGCACGACATCGGCATAGAAGAGCTGATAGCCGTAGAATTCCATCGCCAGCCGGGTCGAGGCGGCGTGGGCGATCAGCAGGACCGGGAGATTGAGGCCGAGCGCGATGCGCAGAAGATCGCGGAACGGCATGCGGCGCAGCGTGCGCCGCTGGTAGACGGCCTCGAAGGCGAGACCGACATGGACCAGCGCGGCGCCATAGAGCAGAAAGGTGCCGATTCGGCTCTGCCAGACCAGCATGGCGTAATCGAGCCCGACCTCGGCGACGGCGAGCGAGACGAGGCCGAGGGCGTGATTGGCCAGATGAATGGTCAAATAGACGAAAAGGACGATCCCGGACGCGAAGCGCAGGCCGCGACGCGAGGGCGCGAAGCGGCGCATGAACCGCCGCCACACGGGACGATCCGACGCGGCAGGCAGGGCCTGGGGCCCGTCCTGCGCGGTCGCGCTCATTTGGCGGGGCCGCCGGCGACCTGATCGGGCGGGGCCTGCCACTTCAGCGGCAGGGCGAGATATTTCATGCGGCCCTGGCTCTCGACCAGCATGGCGATGTAGTCGCGCTTGGCCTGCGTGGCCTGCGCGATCGATTCCGCGACGTCCTCGGGCCTGGCGACGGGGCGCAATTGCACGCTGGCGAGCACGTCGCCGATCATCAATCCGGCGTCCGCCGCCGGCGAGCCCGACTGGACCTCGGTGACCACGAGCCCCTTGCGGCTCGCCTCGATCTTGAATTGCTCCCGCGTCTCGTCGCCGAGCGGCGCGCACATGAAGCCGAGATCGTTGGCCTGCCCCGACGCCTGGACGACGCGCAGCGGCGGCGCCTCCTGTTTCTGGGCGCCCGGCCATTCGACGGGAACGAGGTTGACGGTCTCGGGCCTGCCGCCGCGCAGGATTTTCAGGCGCACCCTCTCGCCCAGCGCGGACGCGACCTCGCGCCGGAGCATACGCATGTCCTCGAGCGTATACCTGTTGATGTCGGTGATGATGTCGCCGGTCTGCAGCACGCCGTCCGCCGGGCTTCCCTTGACGACATCCGCGACCACCGCGCCGGAGCCGGCGGCAACGCCGAGCGCGTTCACGAGCTCCGGCGTCAGGCTCGCGCCCTCGACGCCGATCCAGCCGACCTTGAGATAGCCGTTCTGGCGCAGGAGCCGCATCACTTCCTGCGTCGTCTCCGAGGGGATGGCGAAGCCCAGTCCGATCGAGCCGCCCTTGGCGTTGCCGCCCGTGTAATAGGCGGTGCTGACGGCGATCACCTGCCCCTTCAGATCGAAGATCGGACCGCCGGAATTGCCGTGGTTGATCGGCGCGTCGGTCTGGATGAAGGAATCGAAGAGCGAGAAGCCGAGATCGCGATTGAGCGCGCTGACCACGCCGGTCGTCACCGTGGTGCCGAGGCCGAAGGGATTGCCGATCACGACCACCTGCTGACCGAGCTCCAGCTTGTTGCTGTCGCCGAACGTGACGGGATGCAGCTTCTTGCTGGTTTCGACTTTCAGGAGCGCTAGGTCGACATCGCCGCCATGGCCGACGAGCCGTGCGCGCAGCGGCGCGCCGTCCTGCAGTTGCACGATGATCTCGTATGCGCCTTTGACGACATGGCGGTTGGTGGCGATATAGCCAGCCTTGTCGATGACGAAGCCGGAGCCGTAGCTCTCCTTCACTTTCATCTCGCCGGGCTTGGCCGTCGGCGCGTCGTTCTTCTCGAGCGAATGGGTCGTGATGCGCACGACGCTCGGCAGCAGCTTCTCGATCGCGCCCGCGCGCTCGAGCTTCGGCGTGCGAAACCAAAGAATGGCCGAGACGAGCGCGACCACGAAAACAGTGAGGAACAAGAGCCTCCTGCGCGCAAGTTTCATCGTCCTCTCCTTCAGCGGCGCGCGGCCCGAGATCGGCCCGGGGTCGCAGCGCGCGGATTTTCAAACTACGCCGGCCCGGGCCGAACGGATTTCACACGGGCGGAAAATTCCCATCGGCAATTTACAGCAACGGGCGACGGATCGACCACATGTCGCCGGCATGATAGAAATTGCATGAACGCCAAGGCTCGGATGGGGAGGGCCTCGCGGTGAGCGGACGCAGACCCGATTTCGCCCGAGTGGTCCCGGCTGCGCGCAGCGAGCGCGGTCTTGCCCGTTCCGACGGAGCGGATTCGCTCGCGCAGGCGATCGTCCGGATCGCCACATACGGCGACAAGGCCGCTTTCCAATCCCTGTTCGAGGCGCTCGCGCCCGCCGTCAAGGGGCTCGCGCTCCGGCAGGGCGCAGATCCGGCCACGGCCGACGAGATCGTGCAGGACACGTTCCTGACCATCTGGCGCAAGGCCTCCC
Source organism: Rhodoblastus sp. (assembly GCA_036796555.1). Taxonomy (GTDB): domain Bacteria; phylum Pseudomonadota; class Alphaproteobacteria; order Rhizobiales; family Beijerinckiaceae; genus JAJXWB01. The sequence goes on from DAIRCS010000010.1 coordinate 40,197, forward strand.
TCTATGCGCCGGAGCGCGGCGGCGCGGCCGGATGGGTCTACGCCATCGCCCGGAACGTGCGGATCGACCGGCTGCGGCGCGAGCCAGCCTGGCAGGCGCTGACCGACGAGGCCGGCGACCGCCCCGCCGACGAGCCGCCCGCCGACGAGGCGATGGCCGCCGGGCAAATCCAGTCGCGCGTGCGCGCCGTACTGGATCAATTGCCGCCCGAACAGGCCGCCGCGGTCCGGCTCGCCTTTTTCGACGGCCTTTCGCATGCGCAGATCGCCGCGGCGACGGGCGCGCCGCTCGGCACCGTGAAGACGAGGATCAACTTGGCCTATCAGAAGCTGCGCGCCGCCATGCAGGATTTCCGATGACGCCGCGCTTTCATCCCGACGGATCGACGCTCGTCAGCTATGCAGCCGGCGCCTTGCCGCAGGCGATCGCCATCCTGGTCGCCGCGCACGCCGAATTCTGCCCGGCCTGCCGGGCGGAATTGGGCGTCGTCCGCGCGCTGGCCGGCGCCACGCTCGCCTGCGCGCCGGTCGAGCCCGTGGCCGACGACGCCTTCGAGCGGCTGAGCGTCCGCCTCGGCGCGGAAATATCTCCCTGCGCGCCGCTGCCCGAACCGCCCGACGCCGCCGACCTGCCGGCCGCGCTCGCGCGCCTGGTCGGCGGCGGAACCGGCGCCGTGGCCTGGCGGGAAGTCCTGCCCGGGATCGAGCATTGCCGATTCGTCTTCCCTTCGGCGCGCGGGGAGAGCGCGCTCCGGCTGATTCGGGCGAGGCCCGGACGGGAAATTCCCGACCATACCCATGCCGGGCAGGAGACGACCCTGGTGCTGGCCGGCGCGCTCGGCGACGGCGACCGGGTATACAGGACCGGCGAATTCTGCGATCTCGACGATACGACGACCCACAATCCCAAGGTTCACGGGCCCGAAACATGCCTCTGCGCGATCGCCGAAGAGGGACCGCCCAAGTTCGCCTCGCCACAGGTCGCGGCCTATCTGCGACAAGCCGGGATTTGAATGTAAAGTTTCGGGCGGAGAAGCGGACAACGGGGCGGCCTTGAGCGACCGGACAAAAATAACGCGGGCCGGCGGCGCGGAGGCGCAGAGGCTCGCCGAACTGATCCAGCAGACCGGCCGGCGCGACCAGGCGGCGTTCCGCGAGCTCTATCTCGCCACATCCGCGAAACTTATGGGCGTGGTCGTCCGTATTCTCAGATCGAGGAGCGAGGCCGGAGCCGTTCTTCAGGACGTATACCTGAAGGTCTGGACGAGTTCCCCCAGTTTTGCGCCGGAAAGCGGCTCGGCCATGGGCTGGCTGATTTCGATCGCGCGCAACAGGTCGATCGATATCGTGCGCGCGCGGACCGCCGCAGCGACCGATACGCAGGAGACCGACTGGTTCGAACAATTGCAGGGCGCAACCGATATCGAAGGCGAGTTCATGAGCAAGGACGCCCTGACCAACTGCCTGCAGCGCCTGAACCCGCGCGTCCGCGAGGCCATCCTCCTGGCCTATTACGAAGGCCTGTCGCGCGAGGAACTCGCCGAGAAGCTCGACATGCCGGTCGGCAGCGTGAAGACCTGGCTTCGCCGCGGGTCGCTCGCGCTGCGCGATTGCCTGGAGGAAAGGTCGTGAACGACGATCTGTCCATGACGGCCCTCGAATATGCGCTCGGCACGCTATCGGCCGACGAACGCGCGGCTTTCGCGCGCCAGCTCGCCGCCGACGCCGAGGCTCGCGCGGCGCTTTCCGACTGGGAGCGCAAGCTCGCGCCGATGGCGGCCGCGATCGAGCCGATCGAGCCGGACGCCGCCGTATGGCGCGCGATCGAAACGGGAATCGCGCCGCAGGCCGGCGCAAGCAATGTCGTGCCGCTGCAGCGCGCCGTCGCGCGGTGGCGCGTCGCCACGATCGCGACCAGCGCGCTCGCCGCCTGCCTCGCGCTCTACGTCGCCATAAAGCCCACGGTCGAGGTCGAGCGGCCGATGCAGACGGCCGCCGTCCAGACAGCGCCCGCCCCGGCGGCGCATCCCGTTCCGGCGCAGGCGCGCGCGTCCGAGTCCGGCGCCGTCGCCACGGCCTCCGCCAGCCGCCAGAACGAAAATCTGGTGGTGACGGCGAACGGCGCGCGCGACGGCGAGGTCAAGAGCGGCCTCAACATCCAGCCCTCGCGCGACGCGCGCGAAACCGGGACGCCGCCGGCTTTCGTCGCCGCGCTGGCGCCGGTCTCGGCGCCCGCCGCGCTGATCGTGCGGACCGATCCCGCCGCGCATGCGCTGATCGTGCGCCGTGTATCGGGCGACGTTCCGGCTGGCTCCGTCCTGCGGCTCTGGCTGCTTGCGCCCGGGGCGCCGCCGCGCGCGCTCGGCGTCGCCGGCGACGAGACCTCGCGCCTCGACCTGCCGGCCGACGCGGCGCTCGCGGGCGCGACCGTCGCCGCCTCGATCGAGCCCGCCGGCGCAACGCCCGCGGCGCCGGGCGCGCCATATGTCTATGAAGGCAAGCTGGTGCGCGACTGAGACGCCCTACAGGGCGCTGGCGGAAGAGAGAGGGAGTCGAACCCACCAAGGACCGGCTCGCGGCCCCTCCCGGATTTGAAGTCCGGCCGCCCCACCGGGGACGATTCTCTTCCATGCGCTGACGCGCGAAACTAACCCGCCGGCGGCGCGCCGAACAGGTCGAGGCGATGCCGGTTGATGCGCCGGAGATCGCCGCGCCGCAAGGTGACGCCGTGGCGATCGAAGAATTCGAGAATCTGGATCGCGACCTTGCGGCCGTTGTCGAGTCGGTCGCGGAATTGCGCGGCGGCGAACTCGCCCCGCGGCGCGGCGCCCGCGATGTCGGCCGCGATCGCCGTCATCTCCGCCACGGTCGGGCGCAGGAAGAAATGATCGTGCGCGATCTCGTCGACCTTGCCCATGCGCCCCAGCAGCTTCATCAGGCGACGCACATCCGGTTCGTCGATGTCGAGCGCATGCGCGATGTCGCGCACGCGCGGCGGACGGAAACGCTCGCCGCCCGAGATCATCGGCGCGATCCGTTTCCACACGGCTTCGTCCTCCGGCTGAAGGCGCGCCTCGTGCCCGGCAAGCCGCGCCCAGGCGCCGTCGAGCGCGACGCGGCCGCCGAGCGCCGGCGATTGCAGCAATGCGCGGAAGATGGGCGCGGGCAGGCGCGGTTCGAGCGCCATGCGCAACCGCTCGAAGCCGAGACCCGGCAAATCCGGATTGTCGACATGAAAAGCGCCGAGCGTGGCGACCAGACTGTCGAGGAGGTTCGCGAAGGTCGCGCGCGACAGGCCGATCCTCGCGCCGCCGCCGGCGAGTTCGACGATGTCGAGCGCCTGGGCTAGCTGCGCGAACTGCCGTGCGCCCAGCGCGCGATCGCGCGCGAAGGCGTCGAGATCGACGAAGAAGGGCGACGTCGCGAGCAGCGCCGCGAGCGCTTTGCCGGCGTCGTCCTGCGACGCCGCTTCAAGAATCGCACGGCGCTCGGCCGTGCGGCGCTTGCGCGCCGGCGCGCGCAGATCGACGAAGACGCCGCCGCCGATCGTGCGCTGCGCGGTCGTATCGCGCGCCACGAAGCGGTCGCCGACGGCGGCCGCGATCGGCCTTTCGAGGACGAACTGCGCGAAGACGGTTTCTCCCGGCGCTATCGGGTCGTCGCCGAGCAAGACGATGCGCGCGGCGACGTCGCTCGCCGCGTGATGCAAGCGGATCGGGGTCCATTGCGCGACCGGCTTTCGCTCGGACGACAAAAGGCGGAACGCGACGTCAATGCGATCGGTCGGGGCGTGCAGATCGGGCGCGAGCACGAAATCGCCGCGCGCGACGGCGTCTTTCGACATGCCCTCGCCGGCGAGATTGAGCGCGCAGCGCTCGCCGGCGCAGCCTGTCTCGGCGGGACGATTCTGCGCGTGGATCGCCCGCACGCGCGCCGACCTGCCCGATGGCGAAATGACGACGCGATCGCCGACCGCGACTTCTCCGGAGAGGACGACGCCCGTGACGATTGTGCCGGCGCCCGACAACGTGAAGGAGCGATCGACCGCGAAACGGAATGCGCCTTCGCGCGAACGCGCGCGCGCCGCGTGCGACAGCGCGAAGAGTTTTGCGCGCAGAGCGTCGACGCTTTCGCCCGATACGGACGAGACGGGCGCAATCTCGGCGCCGGCGAGCGAGGACGCCGCGAGCAGGTTTGCGAGATCGGCGGAAACCTCCGCAATCCGCTCGGGGGCGACCATGTCGACCTTGGTGAGCGCAACGAGCCCCCGCGAAAGGCCGAGCAGATCGAGGATCGCCAGATGTTCGCGCGTCTGCGGCATGATCCCGTCGTCGGCGGCGACGACGAGAAGCACGAAATCGACGCCGGCCGCGCCGGCGAGCATCGTATGGACGAATTTCTCGTGGCCGGGCACGTCGACGAAACCGAGCACGGAGCCGTCGGGCGCCGGCGCATAGGCGAAGCCGAGGTCGATGGAAATGCCGCGCGCCTTCTCCTCCTTCAGGCGATCGGTGTCGACGCCGGTCAGCGCGCGCACCAGCGAGGATTTGCCGTGGTCGATATGGCCGGCCGTGCCGACGATCATGTCGCGCTCTTGGCCTGCGGGAGATGCGCGAGATTGGCGAGGAAGGCCTCCTCGTCAGCGAGGCAGCGCAGGTCGAGCAGGAGCGCGCCGTCGGCGATGCGGCCGATGACGGGCCAGGGCAGAGCCCGCAGCGCCTTCTCGAGCGCGATGAGCGGGCGCTGGCCGTCGCGCGGGTTCCGCACGCGGATCGCAAGCCCAGCGCTGGCGATCGTCTCGACGGGCGAGGCGCCCGATCCGACTTCGCTCGCGCAACGCGCGGCCTCAACCGCAAATTGCGCGCCGACCGCATCCTGCGCGCGCGGCGCGATGCGACCGGCCTGCGCCTCGATGTCGGCGAGCGAGCGGGCGAGCGAAGCCAGCGTCGGCAGGCTTTGCGCAAGGCGGTCGGGATCGCGATAGAGTTTCAGGGTCGCCTCGAGCGCGGCGATCCTGATCTTGTCGACGCGCAACGCACGCTTCATCGGGTTCCTGTTGATGCGTGCGATCAGATCCTTGCGGCCGACAATGAAGCCCGCCTGCGGGCCGCCGAGCAGCTTGTCGCCGGAGAAGGTGACGAGATCGGCGCCTTCCGCGACCGCCTCGGCCACGGTCGGCTCGCGCTTCAGGCCGTAGCGCGCGAGATCGACGAGCACGCCGGACCCGAGATCGTGGACCAGCGGCGTGTCTTTCGCGCGGGCGATGGCGGCGAGTTCGGGCGCGGAAACCTCTTTCGTAAAGCCTTCGATGCGGTAGTTGGAGGTGTGAACCTTGAGGATGAGGCCCGCCTCCTGTTCGAGCGCGGCGAGGTAATCCTTCGCATGCGTGCGGTTGGTCGTGCCGATTTCGACGAGCTTCGTCCCAGCGCGCGCCATGATGTCGGGCATGCGGAAGGCGCCGCCGATCTCGATGAGTTCGCCGCGCGACACGATCGCCCGCTTGCCTCGCGCGAGCGTGTTGAGCGTGATGAGCACCGCCGCCGCATTGTTGTTGACGACAGTGGCGTCCTCCGCGCCCGTCAATTCGCGGAGCAGGCCGCGCAGATGATCGTCGCGCTCGCCGCGCCTGCCGCCGCCGACGTCGAATTCCAGCGCGACGGCCTCGCGCATGGCCTGCGCCGCGGCCTCGATCGCGACTTCGGCGAGGCGCGCGCGGCCGAGATTGGTGTGCAGCACCGTGCCGGTGAGATTGAAGACGGGCCTGAGGCTTTGCGCGTTCGCGCGTTCGAGCCGGCCGCCGGCGGCGGCGGCGATCTGCGCGGCGGCCGCAATCGGCGCGCGGCCTGCGCGGGCCTCGGCGAGTTCGGCGCGGACCGCGGCGGTTGCGGAGGCGCGTCCGAACCTGTCGATCAACGCGCCGGCGCCCGGCTCGCGCAGGACCTCGTCGACCGACGGCAGGCGGCGGCGATCTGCGACCGGGGGCGCGGCGTCCTTCGCGGCCATGACTTCAATAGCCGAGCAGGAAGGGATCGACGCCGCCGCGCCGTAACGCGCCGTCGCGCAGCAGCATGTCGAGCGCCAGCGTCGCGACATCGTCGGCGACGGGGTCGAGCGCAGGCTCCTTGTGTTGCAGCATGATCTTCAGATAGCGATTGCATGTCGCGCAGGTTTCGGCGCGCACCAGACCCGCGCCCGGCCCGTTCTCGACCTCCTGATAGCCGATCCCTCCTGTCGAACCGCAGCACACGCATTTCACGCGTACCTCGTGCCACAGGGTCGAACAAAGCGCGCAGGACACGAAGCGCGTTCCATGCGCGCCCTGCCAGCCGACGACGAGGCTCGCGACCGGCGATCCGCCGCAGGCGGGGCAGGCGCCCTGCCCGACCGGGACAAGCGCGCCCGCGTCGAGCCGGAATGCGAGACGCGCTGCGTGGACCTGCATGGCGGCCGCGGCGAAAGCCTGCTCGGCGATACGGGCGGGGTCGATGCGATCGTCAAAGGCGGCGCGCGCCAGCATCTGGCGTTCCTCCGCCGCCATGCGCGTCACATGGCCGAGCGCCGCGCGCGCCTGATCGGGCATCGTGATCTGCGGCGCAAGCGCGAACAGCCTGTCGAAGGTCGCCGCCAGCGCCGGATCTTCCACGAAACGATCGCGGTCGATCGGCGGCATGGCGTGCTGCCGCGCGCGCGCCCGTTCGGCCTCGGTCGCCGCCACCGGCTCGGGCAGGCCGGCCGCGTGCGTGCGATGCTGCGCCTCGGCGAGGCCGGCCATGAAATGCAGATAGGGCGCGAGTTCGCCGCCGCTTTGCGCGAGCACCGCGAAACGCTGGGCGCGGAGGCGGAAATGCGTTGCGGGATCGGGCAGTTTCGCGAAGGGCGGCTCGGCGCGCGAACCGATGTCGACGGGGGCGAACGGCGGGGCGCCGGTTTCACTCATTGGCTCTCTCACGAACCGCACGGGCCACGTGGAACGATCGCGCCTGGCGATCACGGGAAAAGCTTTCGCGCCCCGGGCGCGAAAGTCGATCTTAACGCCGCCGATCCTCGGTCACCAGCTCCTTGAGCCATTTGCGGTGATGCCGCCAGGCCCAGCCGCCAGTGACCTGGCCCTTGGTCATCGCGCCCATCGTGCCGCGCACCCAGATGGCGGCGTAGACGTGCACGATCCAGACGCTGATGATGACGACCGCCGCGATCGCGTGAACGAGCACGGCGATGCGTTTGGTCGGGATCGAGGTGTAGGCGAAGAAATATTCGTCCCAGATGGCCAGGCCCGACAGGATCAGCACGATGATCAGCAGGGACATGCTCCAGAAGACCATCTTCTGGCCGGCGTTGTATTTGCCGACCTCCGGCATCCGCTCCTCGTGGCCGGCGACGAGATCGCCGGCATGGGCGATCCAGTTGCTGTCCTCGCGTTTCCACAGGTTGAGCTTCCAGAAGCGGAAGAACAGGCCGGAGAAGGAGAAGAACAGGACGACGCCGATCCAGGGATGGATCATGCGCGTCGTCTGGCCGCCGCCGAAGAGACCGGTGAGGAAGAACAGGCTCGGCGTGAACAGGGCGAGACCGGAGAGCGCGAGCAGGATGAGGCAGATCGCGGTCAACCAATGATTGGCGCGCGCGCCCGGCGTATAGCGGTCGACGACGACGGGGTTTCCGGGATGGACCTTGTCGCCTGTCTCGATGTCGTCGGCGCTCATGACTCACCTCCCGCCAGACGCTGCGCATTGGCCTCGTCTTCAGCGGTCACCTTGTTGGGGCCCGCGATCATGTGGTGCACGAAGCTGAAGGCGGCGACGGCGCCCATGACGGCGAGGCCAGCGTATTTGGTCACGCCCTTCCACGCCTCAACCAGCGGGCTGATGCGCGGATTGTTCGGCAGGCCCGCGTAGATCTCCGGCTTGTCGGCATGCTGCAGCACATACATGACATGCGTGCCGCCGACGCCTTGGGGATCATAGAGACCGGCGTTCCTGTAGCCGCGCGACTTCAGGTCCGCGATGCGCCCGTCAGCCCATTTCTTCATGTCTTCCTTGGGACCGAACACGATCGCCTGCGTCGGGCAGGCCTTCTGGCAGGCCGGGCCCTGGCCGACCGCGACGCGATCGGAGCAGAGCGTGCACTTGTAGGCCTTGTTGTCGACCTTGGAGACGCGCGGGATGTTGAACGGGCACCCTTTCACGCAATAGCCGCAGCCGATGCACTTCGTATGGTCGAAGTCCACGATGCCGTTCGAATATTGCACGATCGCGCCGGGCGCCGGGCAGGCCTTGAGGCAGCCGGGATCCTCGCAATGCATGCAGCCGTCCTTGCGGATCAGCCACTCGAGATTGCCCGTCTCGGGATTATCCCATTCGGTGAAGCGCATCACCGTCAGGCTCGCCGGCGTCAGGTCCAGCGGATCGTTGTAGCTGCCGTGGTTGGTCCCGATCTCCTCGCGCAGATCGTTCCATTCCATGCAGGCCGACTGGCAGGCCTTGCAGCCGATGCACTTCGACACGTCGATCAGCTTGGCGACCTGCTGCTGGCGCTCGGCCGGCGGCGTGATCGTCGAGGCCGAGCGGCGGATCAGGTCCTTCTCGCCGAATTTCGGCGCGCCGGGCTGCACGGAGGGATTTGGAAGCGGTGGATACATGTCTTCCTCCTCCCTCAGGCGACCGGGCCCGAAACGGGCTCGATGTTGACCAGGAACGCCTTGAATTCAGGCGTGTCCGTATTGGCGTCGCCGACGAAGGGCGTGAGCGAGTTCGGCCCCCAGCCCTTCTTCGCCGCGCCGACGAAGCCCCAGTGCAGGGGAATGCCGACGACATGCACCTTCTTGCCGTCGCACATCAGCGGCTTGATGCGCTTGGTGACGACGGCGCGCGCCTTGACCGACCCGCGCTTCGACCACACGCGGACCATGCCGCCCGCCTCGATGCCCTTTTCCTTCGCCAGCTCCTCGCCGATCTCGACGAAGAATTCCGGCTGGAGAGCGGCGTTGATGCGCACGTTCTTGGTCCAGTAGTGGAAGTGCTCGGTCAGACGGTAGGAGGTCGCCGCATAGGGGAACTCCCTGGAATCGCCGAGCTGCGCGAGGTCGTCCTTGAAGATGCGCGCGACGGGATTGCCGCGGATCTTCGGCGCGATGACGTTGGCGAGCGGCGATTCGAACGGTTCGTAGTGAACCGGGAACGGCCCCTCGCGCAACATCCCCCGCGTGAACAGGCGCGCCGTGCCCTCGGGGTTCATGATGTAGGGGCCGACGTCCTGCGGCTTGGCGGTCGGCGCAATGTCCGGCACGTCGTAGCCGGTCCATTTCGCGCCGTCCCACCAGATCAGCTTGCGCGTGTCGTCCCACGGCTTGCCGTCGATGTCGCACGAGGCGCGATTGTAGAGAATGCGCCGGTTGACGGGCCAGGACCACGCCCATTTAGCGTAGGCGCCGGTCTCGTCGGGATCGCTGTTGTCGCGACGGGCCATCTGGTTGCCGGCCTCGGTCCAGCAGCCCGAATAGATCCAGCAGGCGCAGGCGGTGGACCCGTCGTCGCGCAGGGCGGCGAAGCTCACGACCTGCTTGCCCTTCTCGAGCAGCTTCTTGCCGGGATCGGCGGGGTCGGGCACGTCGGAAACGACGTAGCCGTTGAGCTCCTTCGCCAGCTCTTCCGGCGAGGGCTCCTCCGGATCCTTGTAGCGCCAGTCGAGATTGACGATCGGCTCGGGGACGACGCCGCCCTCCTTCTTGTACATCTCGCGGACGCGCAGGAAGATGTTCGCCATGATCCAGGTGTCGGGCCTGGCTTCGCCGGGAGGCGCGCCGCCGGCCCAGTGCCAGTGCAACTGACGACCGGAATTGGTCAGCGAGCCCGTGTCCTCCGCAAAGCAGGTGGAAGGCAACTGGATCACTTCCGTCTGGATGTCAGCGGTCTGCACGTCGTTGTGCTCGCCGTGGTTCTCCCAGAAGCGCGCCGTCTCCGTCTGCAGCGGGTCCATGATGACGAGCATCTTCAGCTTCGAGAGCGATTCCGTCAGCTTCTTCCGGTTGGGGAAGGCGAGCAGCGGATTGAACCCCTGGCAGAAATAGAGGTTGATCTTGCCCTGATGCATCATCTCGAAGGCGCGCAGCACGTCGTAGCCGGCCAGATCCAGCTTGGGCAGCCAGTCGTAGCCGAACTTGTTGTCCGGCGTCGCCGCGTCGCCCCACATGGACTTGAGGAAACTGACGAAGAACTTGTTGTAGTTCTGCCAGTAGCTCATCTGGTTCGGCCGCAGCGGCTTGAAGCCGCGCGTCGACATGTAGGATTCGAACGTCGTCTCCTTTTCCATCGGGATCGTCAGATAGCCGGGGAGCAGGTTCGACATCAGGCCGATGTCGGTCAGACCCTGGATGTTCGAGTGCCCGCGCAAAGCGTTCATGCCGCCGCCGCGCACGCCGATGTTGCCGAGAATGAGCTGCAACATCGCCATGCAGCGGATGTTCTGCGAGCCCTTCGAATGCTGCGTCCAGCCGAGCGCATACATCGACGTCATCGTCCTGGTCTTGGTCGACGTCTCGGCGATCGACGCGCACACCTTGAGGAACTTGTCCTTCGGCGTGCCGCAGATGCGCTCGACCAGTTCCGGCGTGTATTGCGCGACGTGCGCCTTCAGCAGGCTCCAGACGCTGCGCGGATTGTCGATATCGGACTGCACATAGCCGTCGGGCCCGAGTTCGTAATCCCACGTCGAGCGGTCATAGTCGCGGCGCGCCTCGTCATAGCCCGTGAAAAGGCCGTCCTGATAGCCGAAGCCGGCTTTCACGACATAGGGCGCGTTCGTGAACGCCTTGACGTAATCCCACTGCACCTTGTCGTTCTTGATGCAGTAATTGATGACGCCGAGCAGGAAGGCGATGTCCGTGCCCTGCCGAATCGGCGCGTAATAGTCGGATACGGAAGCCGTGCGCGTAAAACGCGGATCGACGACGATCAGCTTCGCGCCGCGATTGGCCTTGGCTTCAGTGACCCACTTGAATCCGCAAGGATGCGCCTCGGCGGCGTTGCCGCCCATCACGAGCACCAGGTCGGCGTTCTTGATGTCCGTCCACGAATTCGTCATCGCGCCACGGCCGAAAGTTGGAGCCAGACTGGCTACCGTTGGGCCGTGTCAAACGCGCGCTTGATTGTCGAAAGCGAGCATCCCCATGCTGCGGACGATCTTGTAGGTCGCCCAGGCGGTTTCGTTGGTGGTGGCGGAAGCGGCGAGGAAGCCCGTGGTCAGCCAGCGGTTGACGGTGACGCCATCCTTGTTCTTCGCCACGAAATTGGCGTCGCGATCGACCTTCAACGCCTTGGCGATCTTGTCGAAGGCGGCGTCCCAGGAGATCGGCTCGAACTTGTCGGAGCCCGGCTTGCGGATCATCGGCTGCGTCAGCCGGCTTTCCGAATGCACCATGTCGAGCAGGGCCGCGCCCTTCGGGCACAACGTGCCGCGATTGGTCGGGTGATCCGAATCGCCCTCGACATGGGTGATTTCGGCCTTCTCGCCTTTGGCGAGATTGCCCTTGGAGTAAAGAATGATGCCGCAACCGACGGCGCAATAGGTGCAGGTGTTGCGGGTTTCCGTCAGGCTCGTCAGCTTGAACGGCCGGATGGTCGTCGCCAAGGCCTGTTCGACCTCGCCGAAGCCAAACGCGCCGAGCGCCGTGCCTGCCGCTCCCGCGCTCGCGCCAATCACAAATTGGCGCCGAGACAGCTCGACATTCATGGGTTGCCCTCCTCCGAAGGGCGCGGAACCCGGAGACCGTCGCTCTCGCTGGGGGCCGCGCGACCATCGACTCGAAGCTGACATGACAGCTTCAGAATACGCTATGCGCAGCGGACGGTAGTGTCAAACGAGACTAATTCCAGAAAACCGTTATATTGCAACGCAATAAAGTCGCGTTCGCATTGTTTGACCTGCGATCGCGATTGGCCCTAGATTTCCGCGATGGCCTTCTGGATCGCTCCCGCGTCGCGGGGCGTCGCCGCCTTGTTTTCCGTTTCGCTTGCGCTCTTCGCCTCCGGCGTCGCGGCCCGCGCCGCGTCCGGCCCGTTCGGGCCCTGGAGCGGCCCGGCGCCCGCGCTCACCCTTTCCGACGCCTGGAACGTCGCGCACTCGCTCGCGCCCACTCCGGGCGGCGTCGTCATCGTCCACTTTTTCGCGACCTGGTGCGAACCATGCCGGGAGGAACTGCCCGCGCTCGCGCGCCTCGCGCGCCGCCCGGGCGTCGAAGCGCGCGTGATCGCCATTTCGGTGGCCGAACCCGATCTGCGCGTGCGCCGGTTTCTCGCAACGACCGAAACGGGTTTTCCGGTGCTGCTCGACCGCGACCGGTCGGCCGCGCGCGCCTGGGGCGTCGCCACGCTGCCGACGAGCTTCGTGCTCGACGGCGCGCTCACGCCCCGGCTCGCCGCCGAGGAGAGCGTCGCGTGGGACAAGGTGGAGCCGCATCAACTGGCGACGTCCTTCAAGGCGAACGCGACAGAGCAAAAATGAGGGAGGCGACAATGAACATGGACAGACGCGCGCTTCTGGCTTCCGGCCTTGCGGCGGGCGCTGCGGCGCTCATGCCGCGCGGGGCGCAGGCGGAAGGGGCCTTTGCGCCGACGCCCGGCGCGTGGCGTCGCTTCGCCGTGACCACGCGGCTCGATATCGCCAAACCCGAGGGCGCGACGCAGGCGTGGTTGCCGCTCGCCTCCGTGCAGGAGCGCGACTGGTTCCGGGCGGAAGGCGCGGACTGGCGCACCAACGGCAAGGCGACGGTATTCCGCGACGGCCGCCACGCGCCCGGCATTCTGCGCGTCGAATGGCAGACCGGGGAAAAGACGCCTTATGTCGAACTGACGAGCAAGGTCGCCACCCGCGATCGCGCGGTCGATTTTTCGCGCAAGCAGACCGCCGCATTGTCGCCCGCCGAACGCAAATATTATCTGGCGGCGACCGAACTCATTCCCACTGACGGCATCGTCAGGCAGACCGCCGACAAGATCGTCGCCGGCGCGCGCAACGACATCGACAAGGCGCGCGCCATCTACGAATGGGTGGTCGACAACTCCTACCGGCGCGCGGCGACGCGCGGCTGCGGCATCGGCGATATCGCCTCTATGCTGAAATCCGGCGATCTCGGCGGTAAATGCGCCGATCTCAACGCGCTGTTCGTCGGCCTCGCTCGCGCCTCGGGCGTCCCTGCGCGCGATGTCTACGGCATCCGCATCGCGCCCTCGAAATTCGGCTACAAAAGCCTCGGCGCGAATTCCGACGTTATCACCAAGGCGCAGCATTGCCGTGCCGAAGTGTTTCTCGACGGCTACGGCTGGGTTGCGATGGACCCGGCCGACGTGCGCAAGGTCGTGCTCGAGGAGCCGCCGGGCAACCTGCCGCTCGCCGACGCCAAGGTTGCGGCGGCGCGCAAGGCGCTGTTCGGTTCGTGGGAGACGAATTGGCTCGCCTATAATTTCGCGCATGACGTGGCGCTGCCGGGATCGAGCGGACCGAAGATCGGCTTCCTGATGTATCCGCAGGCGGAGACCGCCGGCGCCCGGCTCGACTGTCTCGATCCGGACAATTTCCGCTACACGATCAAGACGAAGGAAACGACCGCGATCTGAGCGCGGCGACGGAGAAAAACATGAACGCGCCCATCGTCCGCCTTACCTCGCTCGCGCATGGCGGGGGCTGCGGCTGCAAGCTCGCGCCTTCCGTGCTGCGCGAACTGATGGCGGGGCAGCCCGCGATCAGCCCCTACGCCAACCTGCTCGTCGGCACGGAGACCGGTGACGACGCCGCCGTCTATCGGCTGGACGACGGGACCTGCGTGATCGCGACCACCGACTTCTTCATGCCGATGGTCGACGATCCCTTCGACTTCGGACGCGTCGCGGCGACCAACGCGATCTCCGACGTCTACGCGATGGGCGGAACACCGATCATGGCGCTCGCCATCCTCGGCATGCCCGTCGACAAGATACCGGCCGAGATGGTGCGGAAGATTCTGGACGGCGGACGCGCGATCTGCGCGGAAGCGGGCATTCCCGTCGCCGGCGGCCATTCGATCGACTGTCCGGAGCCGGTCTACGGACTGGCGGTGATCGGGACGTGCCGCGAAGAAAACATCCGTCGCAACAGCGCGGCAAAGCCGGGCGATGCGCTGATCCTGACCAAGGCGCTCGGCGTCGGCGTCTATTCGTCGGCCGTGAAAAAGA
>DAIRCS010000011.1:0-10470 GCA_036796555.1 Rhodoblastus sp.
AGAAGAAGCGGAAGATCGGCGCATTGGGAAATTTCGGCGCGTCGCCGATCCCGCCGTGCGTGCGGTCGACCTGCGCCAGCAGCGCGTTCGCGAATTGCGAGAATTGCGCCGGCCCGGGCGGCGCGCCGGGCGTTGTCGCGGAGAGTTCGGCCAGATGCTCTGTGAGCGCCCGGCCGTTCTTCGCCACCGTGTCGCGCCGGTCGCGCCAGGCGGCGTGGACGGCCTCGAGCACCTGTGGAAAGGATGCGCGGCCGTAGCGCGGCTCCGGCGGAAAATAGGTGCCGCCCCAGAAGGGCGCGCCGTCCGGCGCGATGAACATGGTGAGCGGCCAGCCGCCCTGCTGGCCCATGGCGTGCAGCGCGCTCATGTAGATGTGGTCGATGTCCGGCCGCTCCTCGCGGTCGATCTTGATGTTGACGAACAGGTCGTTCATCAGCGCCGCGATCTTTTCGTTCTCGAAGCTCTCGTGCGCCATCACGTGGCACCAGTGGCAGGCGGCGTAGCCGATCGACAGCAGGATCGGCTTGTCGAGCGCGCGCGCCTCCTCCAGGGCCGCATGGCCCCAGGGGCGCCAGTGCACGGGATTGCGCGCATGCTGGAGAAGGTAGGGAGAGGTTTCGCGAGAGAGGAGATTTTCTGCAGGAAGCATGGGGGCAAGATAGCGCGGGACGCAGGCTGGTCCATCCGCGCTTTCTTCGCCGCCCGCGGACGCTATGTTCATCGCCGTCGTCGCGAGGAGGCCCGTCCATGTCCACCCTTCAAGACATCGATCCGCAACACGGCGATCCCGCCTCGTGCGACGCGGTCGATCTGGTCGTCGTTCCGCGCGCGCACGACATCGGCGACGGGTTCATGGTGCGGCGCGCGCTGCCATCGGCCGGCCGGAGGATGGTCGGGCCGTTCATCTTCCTCGACCAGATGGGGCCGGCGACGCTCGCCCCCGGCAAAGGGATCGACGTGCGGCCGCATCCGCATATCGGGCTCGCCACCGTCACCTATCTTTACGAGGGCGAGATCATGCACCGGGATTCGCTGGGCAGCGCCCTGCCGATCCGGCCGGGCGCGCTCAACTGGATGACGGCGGGCAGCGGCATCGCCCATTCGGAGCGGTCGGGCGCCGACTGGCGCGCGCATGGCGGCGCGCTGTCGGGCCTGCAGCTCTGGGTCGCATTGCCGCAGGCGTACGAGGAGACCGCGCCGGCCTTCGACCATTATGGCGCGGAGGGCCTGCCGACGGTCAGCGACCGGGGCGTGGAAGCGCGCGTCATCGCCGGCGCCGCGCTCGGCGCGCAGTCGCCGGTCAGGACCTTCTCCGACACGGTTTTCGTGGATTTCAATCTCGCCGCCGGCGCCAACGCGCCGATCGACGCGGCGCATGAGGAGCGCGCGCTCTACATTTTCTCGGGCTCGGTCGAGATCGGGGGCGATGTGTTCGAGGCGGGCCGCCTCGTCGTGCTCAAGCCCGGCCTCGCCGTCAAGGTCACGGCGACCACACCCGCGCGCTTCGCCCTTGTCGGCGGCGAAACGGCGGACGGCCCGCGCTACATCTGGTGGAATTTCGTCTCAGCGCGCAAGGAACGGATCGAGCAGGCCAAGGCCGACTGGGCGGCGGGGCGCTTCGCAGCCGTTCCGGGCGAAACGGAGTTCATCCCGCTGCCCGAATGAGGGCGAGGCTTTCGTCGAAACGCAGATCGAGTTCGCGGCGGCGGCTCATCGCCTCGACGCGGGCGAAGCGCATGGCGGAGGACAGATCGCCGAACACGCCGCCGATGCGGCCTTGCGGTTCGCTGACGACAAAAGACGCGCCCTGCCCGCGGCTCACGCGGAAGGAAAGCGGGCTCGAAACATCCTGGTTACGCGTATCCATCTCTCTCGGTCTTTCCAAAAATTCAGCTCGACGCCGACAGTGAAGCTTTCGCATGCGGCGCATGAACGTGTGATGAGCGACGACGCCGTAATTCAGCCGGAATCCGGGCGATTGCGCGGCGCCATTCCGCACATTGCGGGGCGCGCGAGGCTCGTGCGAGATTTCGCGCCGGCAGGAGATGATTCATGCGCACGGGACCGAAGAACCTGATTACCGACGTCGCGGGCGTGACCGTCGGGAACGCTGAGGACGAAAGGGTCGCGACCGGCGTGACCGTGGCGCTGTTCGAGGGCGAGGCCGTCGCCTCGGTCGCGGTCACCGGCGGCGCGCCGGCGGGGCGCGATCTCGAATGTCTCGCGCCGGAAGCGCAGGTCGAAGCCGTTCACGCCATCCTTCTGTCGGGCGGCTCGGGCTACGGGCTCGACGCCGCCAGCGGCGCGCAGGCCTGGCTGCGCGAGCGCGGGCGCGGCGTCGCGTTCGGCCGCGCCGTCATTCCGATCACGCCGCAGGCCATCTGCTTCGATCTCATCAACGGCGGCGACAAGGACTGGGGCCGCTATCCGCCCTATCGCGAGCTCGCCTATGCGGCCTGCGACGCGGCGGGCGCGGATTTTTCGCTCGGCACGGCCGGCGCCGGTTTTGGCGCGACGACGGCCGATCTGAAGGGCGGCCTCGGGTCCGCGAGCGTCGTGACGTCGGCCGGCCATACGGTCGGCGCGATGGTCGTCGTCAACGCTATCGGCTCGGCGGTCATCGGCGGCGGCCCGCATTTCTGGGCCGCGCCGTGGGAGATCGGCGACGAATTCGGCGCCCTGGGCATGCCCGGACATCCTTCGACCGATCTCGCCTGGAAGGGACGGCCGATCACGCCCGCGACCACCATCGCGCTGGTGGCGACCGACGCGAAACTGACCAAGCCGCAGGCCAAAAGGCTCGCGATCGCGGCTTCCGGCGGCAAGTCCAAGGGCTTGCGGCTCGCGCATGCGGTTTTCGACGGCGACATGACGTTCGCGGCCTCGACTGGGCGGCGCACGCTCGGCGATCCCGCCGCCGAGCTGATCGAAATCTGCGCGCTCGCCTCCGATTGCCTCGCCCGCGCCATCGCGCGCGGCGTGCATGCGGCGACAGCCCTGCCCTTCGCCGGCGCGCTTCCGGCGTGGCGCGACCGTTTCGGAGCCAGATGAAACCGCATCGCCGCAAAGGTAAAATTCGATTCAGATTTTGCGCGAATTGAAATCAAGTTCGCGGCAAGCTCAATTCAAAGGCGATTCAAATTGAATCGACCGCGCGCCGCGGCGACGCCTTAACCCGTGGCGTCCGCGATGTGGAAACCGCGCGAAGCGAATTTCCGAAGTCTCACAAAATCATCCGCGTGGGCGCAGCCGACGGGCGAGCCGCGATTGCGCGCGCGAGGCCGGCAACGCGAAAGAATGAGTAAAAATTAATTCATATCCGGCGCGTGTTCGCTTCAAAGGCGCGGTAAATCTGACCGCAGGGCGCAGGGACTCGTTAGGACTTCCGGAGGACGGACGCGCTTCAATGCATGCATTTCCGAGGGAAAAGACATGCATCTGCAATTCAATCTCGTTTTGATTTCCTGCCTCGTTCTGGGGGGCGCCGCGGGACTCGAGAGCCGGCTTGCCGGACGCAAGCTCGCGATCGCGACGCATCTGGCGGCGACCTGCATCGGTTTCTTCGCCTATGCGGTCAGCGCGCTGCCGATCGAATGGAGTTTTGGCGTCGGCGCCGGTCCGATGAATGCGGTGGCGATCGCTTTCCTGATCTGCGCGTGGCTTTGTGAAACGGATTCGCTGCGCAGCGGCGAGAACCCGGACGAGCGCGGCGACGCCTCGAACCATGTCGTCGCCTTTGTCATCGGCTTCGCGGGCGCGACGGGCTCGGCCTTCCTGCTCGGCCTCGCCATTGCGACGATGTTCGGCCTATTCATGCGGCGCGCGCACGCCGGCTGCGAGCCGATCTACGCCTCGCAGATGACCGGCGCCGAGCGGCGCGAATAGGCCGCTTCAGCCCGCGATCTTCGAGAAATCGGCGACGCGCCGCATGGCGGCGCGCAGCTCGCCGAGAAGCCGCAGCCTGTTCTGGCGCAGGCGCGGATCGTCGGCATTGACCGTCACCTTGTCGAAGAAGGCGTCGACCGGCGCGCGCAGTTTCGCGAGCGCATGCATGGCGCCTTCGAAATCTTCCCGCTTCACGCACTCGTTCGTCTCGGCGCCGGCGCGGTCGACCGCGGCCTTCAGCGCGCGTTCCTCATATTCGCTGATGAACTGGATGTTGGCGGGCTCGTCGAAGGCGCCTTCGCCGTCCTTCTTCTCTTCCGCGCGCAGAATGTTGGCGGCGCGCTTGGCGCCGGCGAGCAAATTCCTGCCGTCGTCGCTGTCGAGAAACTTCGCCAGCGCGTCGACCCGCTTCACGATCATCAGCAGGTCGTCCTGGTCCTCCAGCGCGAAGACGGCGTCGATGAGATCGTGCCGCGCGCCTTTTTCGCGCAAATACACTTTCAGCCGGTCCGCGAAGAAGGCGAGCAGATCGGCGCCGCTGTTGGCGTGGATGTGCAGGCGCGATTGCGCCAGACGGAACGTGTGGAGCAGCGGCAGGCGCAGGTCGTTTTCCAGCACGAGCCGGATCACGCCGAGCGCGGCGCGGCGCAGGGCGTAAGGATCCTTCGAGCCGGTCGGCTTTTCGTTGATCGCCCAGAAGCCGGCGAGCGTGTCGATCTTGTCGGCGAGGCCGAGCGCGACCGACACGCGATCGGTCGGAATGCGATCGTTGGGGCCCTGCGGCTTGTAATGCTCCTCGATCGCGGCCGCCACGGAAGGATCGACGCCCTGCGCGGCCGCATAATAGCGGCCCATCAGGCCCTGCAGTTCCGGAAATTCGCCGACCATTTCCGACACGAGGTCGGCCTTGGCCAAATGCGCGGCGCGCGCGGCTTTCGCCGGATCGGCGCCGATGCGCTCGGCGATGTCGGAAGCCAGCTCCTCGATGCGCTTGACGCGCTCGCCCTGCGTGCCGAGCTTGTCGTGGAAGACGATGGAATCGAGTTTCGTCACGCGGTCGTCGAGGCGAATCTTGAGATCGCTCTCCCAGAAGAATTTTGCGTCCGACAGGCGCGCGGCGACGACGCGTTCGTTGCCGGCGACAATCTCCTTGCCGCCGTCCTTCGCCTCGATATTGGAGACGAGGATGAATTTGTTGGCGAGCTTCTCGCCGCGCTTCAGCACGAAGCATTTCTGGTTGGCGCGAATGGTCGCGCGGATCACTTCCGGCGGGATGGCGAGAAAGCTCTCGTCGAACGAGCCCATCAGCGCGCGCGGCCATTCCACGAGGCCGGCGACTTCGTCGAGCAGGCCTTCGTCCTCGACCAGCTCTAGCCCCTGCGCGAAGGCGAGATCGCGGGCGTCATGCAGAACGATGTTCTTGCGACGGTCGGCGTCGAGAACGACCTTCGCCTTTTCGAGCGCGGGCAGATAATCGTCGAAGCGGCGCACGCGGATCGCGCCGGGCGCGAGAAAGCGGTGGCCGTAGGTGACGTTCCCCGCGGCGACGCCGTCGATCTCGAAGGGCACGATGTCCGGCTCCTCGTTCTCCGCGCCGAAGGTCGCGACGATCGAATGCAGCGGGCGCACCCAGCGCAGCGCGTCGGGCCGCGCCGAGGCCGCGCCCCAGCGCATCGACTTCGGCCAGGGAAAGGCGCGGATGATTCCGGGCAGGACTTCCGCCAGCACATCGAGCGTCGGCTTGCCGGCGCGCTCGACGACGGCGACGTAGAATTCGCCCTTCTTCGGGTCCTTCTCGATCTTCGCCTGATCGAGCGACGTCAGGCCGGCGCTCTTGAGAAAACCCTGGACGGCGGCTTCCGGCGCGCCGACGCGCGGGCCCTTCTTTTCCTCGCGCACGTCGGGCTGGCGGCCGGGCAGGCCGGCGACGTGCAAGGCCAGACGCCGGGGCGTCGCGTGGGCCACCGCGCCCTCGAATTTCAGCCTCCGCTCGATCAGCGCGCCCGTGACGAGGCGCTCGAGATCGCTGGCCGCCTGCCGCTGCATGCGGGCGGGAATTTCTTCGGAAAAGAGTTCGAGGAGAAGGTCGGGCATTTCGGTCTGTTTCAGGAGCAGAAAGCGTCGTGGGCGCCGACTTATACCAAGCGGCGGGTTTTGTATAATTCGAGGGCTGAGCGCCGCCGGTGCGCCGAAACGGCGGGAATTTTCGGCGGCTCCTGCGCCGCGCCCGATGAAGACGGCGAGCCGGTCCTCTCTGTCGCGGCCTCGCGCGACACAGGGACGCACATTTCGGGCCCGGGCCGCGTGAGGCTATTGTCCGCGGATGCGCCGCATCATCCCCTTCATCCACACGCTGCCCGGCGAAGAAGAGGCCAAATGGACCGCCGCCATCGAGAGGCTTTCGCCCGATGTCTTACTGCGTCCGCCCGCGCTCCTGTCGGAGGCTGAGCGGGCCGCGGCCAGGATCGCCGTCGTCGCCAATCCCGATCCCGCCGATCTCCGCGGCCTCCCCAGCCTCGTCTGGGTTCACAGCCTGTGGGCCGGCGTGGAGAAACTCGCGCCATACATGCCCGATCATGTGGCGATCGTGCGCATGACCGATCCGCAGCTCGCCGCCACCATGGCGGAAGCCGTGCTTGCATGGACGCTGTATCTCCATCGCGACATGCCGCGCTACGCGGCGCAGCAGCGCGCGCGGACCTGGCGTCAGCACGAGACGCGACGCGCGCAGGAGCGGACGGTCGGCGTCCTCGGGCTCGGGCATATGGGAGCCACCGCGGCGCGGCGCCTCGCCGCGAACGACTTCCACGTGATCGGCTGGAGCCGGACGCCGAAAATAGTCGCCGGCGTGGAGACGTTTGACGGCGCGGACGGGCTGGCGGCCGTTCTCGCACGCGCCGATATTCTCGTTCTGCTGCTGCCCCTGACCGACGCGACGCGCGGGTTGATCGGCGCGGGCGCGCTCGCCAGCATGAAGGTCGGCGCGGCGCTGATCAATTTCGGGCGCGGCGCGCTGGTCGACGACGAGGCCCTGCTCGCGCGGCTCGATGCGGGCGCGCTGGACCATGCCGTGCTCGATGTTTTCGCAACGGAGCCGTTGCCGCCGGAATCGCCCTTCTGGGCCCACCCGCGCGCGACCGTGCTGCCGCACATTTCCGCGACGACGAATGTGGCGACGGCGTCGAGAATCGTCGCCGACAATCTGCGCAGCTATTTCCGGGACGGGACGATCCCGCCCGCCGTCGACCGGCGCGCGGGCTATTGAGCGCGCAGGACGCTCACAGCGCCTTGTGCGCGCCGTCGCAAAGGGGGGCGTTGCCGGTGTGCTTGCAGGCGCACAGGTAGGCGGTCCTGGTCTCGGGCGCGGTCCAGGCCATGGGCGCGAAGTCCGAGCCCTTGTGCGAGCCGTCGCAGAGCGGCTGCCTGGCCGACTTGCCGCAGGTGCACCAGTAATAGGTCTTGCCGGCCTCGACCTCGACCGGAATCGGCGCCTTCTGGGCGATGACGGGTTGCGACATAAAATCCTCTCGTGTTTGCATGTGCGAAGATCGCATACGTTCTTTAGAACGATCCCAAACTCGCCTGTCCATTGCATGAACGCAACAGATCCACTCCGGGAATGCAGATGAGCCAACTCGACAAGGTTCTCGCCGCCATCGACGCCGCCAATTCCGGCGATCCGACGCTGGAGGACGGCGGCCCGGCCGCCCTGCTCTACGGCCGCCGGATGAGCGAGCGGCTAGCCGTTTTCGCGCCCGGCGCGAGCGATCTGCTGCAGATCGCCGTGCGCGGCCAGCATATCGAGCGCTGGGCGATCCCGCGCGCCGACTATCCCATGGACAAGCCGGGCTATTTCCGCTGGCGCAACGCGCTGAAGGCGCGGCACGCGCAAAGGCTCGCCGAGATCATGGGCGAGGCGGGCTATCCGGCCGAAGCCGCCGAGCGCGTCGGGCAGATCGTGCGCAAGGAGCGGATCAAGTCGGACCCGGAGGCGCAGACGCTGGAGGACGTCGCCTGCCTGGTGTTCCTGGAATTCTATTCCGACCCCTTCCTCGCCAAATACGAGGAAGCCAAGAGCGTCGACATCGTCCAGAAAACCTGGCGAAAAATGTCGGAGGCCGGGCACGCGGCCGCGCTGGGTCTGACGCTCGCGCCGCGCGTGGGGGAGATTGTGGGGAAAGCGCTCGCTTAGAATCCGCGCGCCTACCTCCCCGCTCGCGGGGAGGTCGCAATGCGCAGCATTGTGGGTGGGGTCGGCCGGACGCTGCCACAAACATTTCCGCTTCTCCGGCGCCGGCCCCGCCCGTCGCGCTTCGCGCGACACCCTCCCCGCAAGCGGTGAGGGATGGTAGCCTACAAAACGTGCGGGAAGTGAGCCCTGTCCCACGCGTCAAGTCGAAACAAGACCTTGCCCGAAAGAATGATCTTGTCGGTTGGCCGATAAGGCTGGTCTCGCAATTCGACCTCGGCGCCCTCCCAGGCCAAGGTGGAAATGATCGCTATTATCGCTGAGCGCGCGCAATTCGCGGATCAACAAATCCCTGCCTTCGGGGTTTAGAAATATCTCCAGCTCCCCGTCTGCATTCAACGCGATTGTTATGCGCGAACTCATTGAGCGCCACCCTTTGAGAGACGTCATCGAGGCCTAAGCAACGAAGGCTAGCGCAGCCAAGCGGCTTCATTGCGAGCGCAACGGAGCAATCCAGGGCCACGACCTGGCTCTGGATTGCTTCGTCGCTCACGCTCCTCGCAATGACGCGGAAAGGTCTGGCTTAAACGGCCAGCCCGCCGCCTTCCGTCCGCAGCCACGCCGCGCCGCAGGCCTTCGCCAGTTCGCGCACGCGCAGAATGTAGCTCTGGCGCTCGGTCACCGAGATCACGCCGCGCGCGTCGAGCAGGTTGAACGTGTGGCTCGCCTTGATGCACTGGTCGTAGGCGGGCAGGACCATGTCGTGGCGCTCGCCGCGATCGCCCGCGGCCAGCAGCGCGCGGCACTCGGTCTCGGCGTCCTTGAAATGGCGGAACAGCTTTTCCGTGTCGGCGTGCTCGAAATTGTGCCGCGAATATTCCTGCTCGGCCTGCAGGAAGACGTCGCCGTAAGTCACCTTCTCCGCGCCCTCGCGGCCGTTGAAATTGAGGTCGTAGATGGATTCCACGCCCTGCAGATACATGGCGAGGCGCTCGAGCCCGTAGGTGAGCTCTCCCGACACCGGCGCGCATTCGAAGCCGGCGACCTGCTGGAAATAGGTGAATTGCGAGACTTCCATCCCGTCGCACCAGCATTCCCAACCCAGCCCCCAGGCGCCCAGCGTCGGGCTTTCCCAATCGTCCTCGACGAAGCGGATGTCGTGCAGCAGCGGGTCGATGCCGATGGCGGCGAGCGACTTGAGATAGAGACCCTGAAGGTCAGGCGGCGACGGCTTCAGGATGACCTGGAATTGGTAATAGTGCTGGAGCCGGTTGGGGTTCTCGCCGTAGCGGCCGTCCTTCGGCCGGCGCGAGGGCTGAACGTAGGCCGCCTTCCACGGCTTGGGCCCGAGCGAGCGCAGCGTGGTGGCGGGGTGGAAGGTGCCGGCGCCGACCTCCATGTCGTAGGGCTGCAGGATGACGCAACCCTGCTCCGCCCAGAAATTCTGGAGGGTGAGGATGAGCCCCTGGAAGCTCTTGCGGGGGTCGTTGAAAGCGCTCATGGTCATGGCGGGTCCGATTTGCGGCGCAACCTATGTGCGGCGCCGGCGCCGGTCAATGCGCCGCGACGCAGCGTTCAGCGCCGGTTCAGCGGCAAAACCCCAGATTTCCTCCCATGCTGCCGCCGGAACCGGCATTGCCGGCTCCGCGTTGTCAGCGAGGAGGGTTTCACCATGATCTGCAATCTGAAAAGCGTCCTGTCGGCCGCCGCGCTGGCCGCGGGGCTCGCCGCCGCGCCGGCTTCCGCCCAGTTGCTGGGCGCGCCCGCAGGCGGACATGTCGGAGGCGGCGCTGTCGGCGGCGGATTCCACGGCGGCGGCGCTATCGCGGATGGCGGCCTCGGCCGCGCCGGCGGCTTCGGCGGCGGACACATCGGCGGCCCGCCGATAGCCGCGCCCACAATCACCGCGCCGACAATCGCCGCGCCCACCATTGCCGCGCCGCAGTTGCATGCGCCCCAGATCGGCGGCGGATTCTCGTCTCCCCATCACACCGCCGGCGTTCCCGGCCTCAACGGCTGGTCCGGCGGCGCGCCCGCCGTGCAGCATCCCGGCTGGGCGGGACGCGGCGGACTGGCGCAGCCGCAGCTTCCCGCGCCGGCGTGGCGTCATGGCGGGCATCACGGCCGCGGCCATTGGCGCGGCGGGGTGTGGGTCCCTTATGTGGTCGGCGGCTACGACCCCTACGTCTACGACGGCTACGGCGACGACGACGATTGCGCGCTCCGCAGGGTCCGCGTTCACACCCGCTACGGCTGGCGTCTGGTGTGGCGTC
Source organism: Rhodoblastus sp. (assembly GCA_036796555.1). Taxonomy (GTDB): domain Bacteria; phylum Pseudomonadota; class Alphaproteobacteria; order Rhizobiales; family Beijerinckiaceae; genus JAJXWB01. The sequence goes on from DAIRCS010000011.1 coordinate 10,348, forward strand.
AGGTCTGCACCTGAGGCTTGACGAGGGCGATAGCCGCATCCCCGCGGTGGATCGCCTGAGCCTCCGGCGTGAAGCCGCCGCCGGGACCGTGCAGGACCAGCGGCGGCAAGAGCGCCAGAGGCG
>DAIRCS010000011.1:10480-54282 GCA_036796555.1 Rhodoblastus sp.
GTGATCCTTTTATACCCGCAACCAGCAGGCGGACCGCCGGTTCGCCTGCCTTTGCGTGCACCGGCATCAGGCGCAGCGCGCCGATCCTGCCCCTGGCGCCCGCCAGAACGTCCGCCAGCGCGTCGGCGCGGTGGATCATCAGAAAAAGACCTGCGGGCTTGAGAAGAGCGAGCGACGCCTTCATCCAGCCCTCGAGCCCGCCCGGCGCGAGAACATGGGCGAGCGCCCTCGACGCGTCCGGCGAAACGCGCGCCCGCGCGGCCTCGAGAAACGGCGGATTGGTCATGACCAGATCGAAGCCGCCATCGGCCAGCCCCGCCGCGCGGCGGCCGGCGCCCTTCAGAATATCCGCTTCGATCGCCCGGGCGCGCGCGGCAAATCCATTGTCGGCGATATTCGCGGCGCAGAGCGCGACGAGGGCGGGATCGATCTCCACGCAGGTCATGTCGAGGTCTTCGGCGCGCGCCAGGGCGCAGAGACCGGCGGCGCCAACGCCGGACCCGACATCGGCCGCGCGGCCCGCGGCACCTGCGGGCGCACAGGCCGCCAGAAGCACGGCGTCCGTGCCCGCGCGATGACCAGAGGCGGGCTGACGCAGCGACAGGCGCCCGCCGAGAAAGGCGTCAGGCGGGAGACAGATCGGCGCCAAGCCCCGCCTCCTGCAACGCCGCGCGCGCCCGCGCGCTGTCTCCCTCGGCGACCAGCAATCGCCGGCGAATGAAGCCGAGCGAGCCTTCGAGCACGCTCATGTGCCGGTCGGCGACGAAAAATTCGATCTTCTCGCTCGCCAGAACGGCCTCGGCGAAGGACAGCAGCACCGGATCGTTGGTTCGCAGCAGTTCGATCATGGTTCGCGCCAAACTGTCACGGCGGCCCGGGCGCCACAAGCGCGGCCTTGCAATTCCATTTGCCGGCAAAGGACGCTAAATAGCCGATGCAACGTACATCGTAGCGAGGTCGTTTTGGGCGTCGTCATACCCCTCGAGGAAAAAACCAGGCCGGAAGCCGGGGTCGAAAAGCTGGTGTCGCTGGTTTCGTCCGACATGGCGCGCGTCAACCAGACGATCCTGGCGCGCACCGGCTCCGACGTGACGATGATCCCGGAAGTCGCCAACCACCTGATCTCCTCGGGCGGCAAGCGGCTGCGGCCGATGCTGACGCTGGCGACCGCCGCGCTCTGCGACTATCGCGGCGACGGGCACATCAAGCTCGCCGCGGCCGTGGAATTCATGCATACGGCCACCCTCCTGCATGACGACGTGGTGGACGAGAGCGACATGCGCCGCGGCAAGCTCGCCGCCCGCATGCTGTGGGGCAACGAGGCGAGCGTGCTGGTCGGCGATTTCCTGCTCGGCCAGGCCTTCAAGATGATGGTGGAAGTGGGCTCCCTGCCCGCGCTCGACATTCTCTCGACCGCCGCGACCGTGATCGCGGAAGGCGAGGTGATGCAGCTCGCCGCCGCCAAGGACACGTCGACGACCGAAGACGCCTATCTCGCGGTCATCCGCGCCAAGACGGCGGCCCTGTTCGCCGCGGCCTGCGAGGTCGGCCCTGTCGTCGCCAACAGACCGAAGGCGGATCAGGCCGCCTGCCGCAGCTACGGCGCCAATCTCGGCATCGCCTTTCAGTTGATCGACGACGCGCTCGACTACGGCGGCACGTCCGCCGCGCTCGGCAAGAACACGGGCGACGATTTCCGCGAGGGCAAGATCACGCTGCCTGTCGTGCTGTCCTTCCGGCGCGGCACGGACGGCGAGCGCGATTTCTGGCGGCGCACGCTGGAGAACGGCGAGATCGCCGACGGCGATCTCGAGACCGCGCTCGGAATCATGCGCAGGCACCGCGCGCTGGAAGACACGATCGAGCGCGCCCGCCACTACGGCGCGATGGCGCGCGACGCGCTGGAAATTTTCGGCCATTCGCCGATCAAGACGGCGCTGCTGGAGACCGTGGATTTCTGTATTTCGCGCGCGCATTGAGGCCGTTTGAAAGCCGTCATCGCGAGGAGCTCGGGCGAAATCGCTGAAGGCGATTTCTGCCTAGGTCATAAACTCATAAACTGGTAGCGGATCGGGAGCTGGCGTGATTCAAGGTTCCAGGAGGAGCCTTGATGTCGACGCAGCGCCGTTACGAACTGACCGACTTCGAATGGTCGATCATCGAGCCGCTCTTGCCGAACAAGCCGCGCGGCGTGCTGCGCGCCGATGACCGGAAAGTGCTCAACGGCATCTACTGGCGGCTTCGCACGGGTTCGCCGTGGGCCGATATTCCCGAGCGCTACGGCCCTGCGACCACCTGCTACAACCGCTTCGTGCGCTGGCGCAAAATCGGCGTTTGGGACGCCATTTTCGACGCTGTCTCGAAAGCTTACGACGGCGATCTGCAAATGGTCGATTCTTCTTCCATCCGCGTGCACCAACATGCCGCCAACGTCAAAAAGGGGGGCCAGACGCAGCGCAGCCCGCCGCTGGGAACATCGCTGCAAGCCGATGCATGGGACGCTCGCGAGGTGGACTGACCACGAAAATCCATGTGCTCGTGGACGCCAACGGTCTGCCGATCCGCCTCAAGCTCACCGAAGGCCAGGCGCACGATGGCAGGAGCGCAGCCGATCTGGTCGCCACGCTCGAAGCCGGGCAAATCCTGCTCGCCGATCGCGCCTACGACAGCGACGCCCTGCGCCAGAGCCTCGCGACGCAGGGCGCCTGGGCCAACGTCAAGCCGATCTCGCGGCGCAAAGAGAAACCCGCCTTCAGCGCCTTCCTCTACCGTTATCGAAATCTCGTCGAGCGCTTCTTCAGCAAGCTCAAGCACTTCCGAGCAATCGCGACACGCTTCGAAAAGCACGACGCCAACTACCTCGCTCTCGTCAAGCTCGCCTCAGCAAAAATCTGGATGCGGTTTATGAGTCGGTGACCTAGGCGACGCGGCGATCCATCCACCGGAGCTGTGGCCTTGGCCGGATAGATTCGTGTTTCCTTCTGCATGCCCCGGTGGATGGATTGCTTCGCTTCGCTCGCAATGACGAGTCTGACGGCGCGTTTTTGGACCGCGAGCCTTCAGGCTCGCTTCGGCTTCACGAATGAATGAAGCGAGCCTGAAGGCTCGCGGTCCAGCCCTACTCCGCCGCCTCGTTCGCTGGCGTCTCGCAGCCCTGCGCGCAACACCGCCCCGGCTGTTTCGAGACGCGATCGCCCGTGTCGAGCACGCCGCGATCGAGCAGCGCGTCGATCAATTCCTTCTTCTCCTGCACGGGATAATTGCGCCAGATCTCGCGCTTCATCGCCTCCGGCGAACCGCCGCCGTGCAGCGAGATCACCGACATCCAGCCGGCCTGATCCGACACGGTGAGATCGCCGATGAGCCGCGCCATTTCCATGCGCTTCTCCGCGGGAATATCGGCGCGGCCGCCGAGGACGGCGGCGAGCGAGGCAGCCGTCTCCGGATTGTGATCCTCTTCCGGCCCCGGCAGCGCGACGACGAGACCGCCCGAGACGTAATGGGCGAGCTTGTGCATGTCGTAGATTTTCGTCGCCAGCAGCAGCTTGCCGATATTGGAGAAGACCGCGTCGGGCATGACGGAGCCCGTCGGGTCCTGCGCGCAATAGACCGACGCCGCGACGCCGCAGGCGTAGAAACTCTCCACGATCGTGATGAGGTCCACCATCGCCTCGCGGATATGCGCGTGGCGATCCGCGTCGAGGCCGTTGGCCTCGATCATGTGCGCGCCGGCGCCGATCAGAAGATCGCCGAAGCCCGCGCGCGCGCCGATACAGGAATGGCGATGATGCGTGGCGTAGGACGTGGTGAGGAAGCCTGCCTCCTCCGTCTCGCCCGCCATGAAGACGCGGTCGTGCGGCACGAAGACGTCGTCGAAAATCACCACGCCGACCGACTGGCCGTATTTCGCGGAAAATCGCGCGCCGGAATCGCCCGGCCGGCCCGCGCGCCTGGCGACGATGGTCACGCCGGGCGCATCGACGGGCACGGCGCAGCATACTGCGAAGTCGGAATCCTCCGGCGTATGCGTGCGGCAGGGCATGACGAGAAATTCGTGCATATAGGGCGCGCCGGTGACGATCGCCTTCGTCCCACGAATGACGATGCCGTCGGGCCGCCGCTCCTTGATGTGCACATAGACGTCGCGGTTCTGCTGTTTGCCGGGCCGTAGCGAGCGGTCGCCCTTGGCGTCGGTCATGGCGACGCCAAGCGTCAGGTCCTTCTCCTGCACATCGTGCAGATAGGCGAGGAACCGCTGGCTGTAGTCGGTTCCATGCGCGTCGTCGGCGCGGCGCGTCGCCTGAAAAATGCCGTTCAGCGCATCATGCGTGAGATAGCGCTGCGCGCAGCCGGACGTCTTGCAGACAAGCCGCACCGCCTCGAGCTTGGCGAGGAGGTCAGCGGAATTGCCGCTGACATGGACCATGCGGTTGACCGTCTTGCCGGACGTCGCCTGCACCGCCGTCATCAGCTTTCGATGCGCCTCGACATGCGCGAAATCGTAGGTGACGCCGACGCCGGCGACGCCGGGCGCGAGCAGGGGCTCGTCGGCGACGCTGTCGATCCGCCGGCCGTCGACGAAGACGCGCGGCTTGTAAGCGCGCAACGATTCCCGATAGTCGGCGGCGTCCATCAGCATGGCCTGCTCCTCCCGCGCATATTGCCGCGCGTCTTGCCGGCAGAATCGAGCGCGGCTAGAACGAAGTCAATCGCGCGCCGACGCGAAGGGAGACGCCGCCATGCTGATGCTTCAGTCGCAGGCTTCGACGCTGCTGGTGATCGATTTCCAGGCGCGGCTGACGCCCGCGATCGACGGCGCGGCGGAGGCCATCGCCAATGCGCAGCGGCTGGTGCGCGGCGCGGACATTCTGGGCATACCGACGCTCTACACCGAGCAATATCCGAAGGGCCTCGGGCATATGGTTCCCGAACTCGCGCCGCCGGCCGAGGCGCTCATCGAGAAGACCACGTTCGATTCCACGCGCGCGCCGGGCTTCCTCGACCGCCTGCCGCAGGATCGCGCGCTCGTCGTCAGCGGCTGCGAGGCGCATATCTGCGTGCTCCAGACCGTGCTCGGCCTGATCGAGGCCGACCGCGACGTCTATGTCGTCGCCGACGCCGTCGGCTCGCGCAAGGCCGAGAGCAAGCGGATCGCGCTGTCGCGCATGGAACAGGCAGGCGCGACGCTGGTGACGACGGAAATGGTTCTGTTCGAATGGGTGGGCGACGCCCGCCACCCGCGCTTCAAGGAGATTTCGGCGCTGGTGAAGTGAGGGATCGGGTTACCCGCAATCGTCGATCAATTCGTAGCTCGCCCAGCCGCGCCTGACCTTCTCGTAACCCTCCTCGCCACGGTCGGGCATGATCTCGCCGGGGAACCACGACAGGCTGACCCAGCCGCCGGAGCGGACGGGTTCGTAGTTTTTCACGTCGAGCACGGTCATCTGGCCCGGCCGCATTCTGGCGACGACGGGCGCATCCTTTCCCGGCGCGGCGCGCAGCGCGACGAAGCCGTCTTTCGTCGCCCGCACCGAACAGACAGGAAAGACTTCCGCGCGAGCGGCGCCTGCGAGCAGGACGCCGGCGAAAGCCATGACGAGGCGTTTGCGGAAATTCGACATCGCGCGACGCTCCTTGCGGGATTGCAGCTCGCGCAGACAAACCGGTTTCGACGGCGCGCCGCCGTGCGCCGGAACACGCGCCGCGCGCCCGACGGATCGCGGCCGGGCCTCGACCGAAGGCGCCGGCGACCTATCTGCTGACAGGTTCGGCAGGAGGGCTGCGCGATGGCAGGCGGCGACAAGGCGTTCACCGGGTCGATACCGGCCATCTACGACGAATATCTCGTGCCGATCCTGTTCGCGCCCTACGCCGAAGACCTCGTGCGGCGTCTCGGTGGGCTGAAACGCGGACGATTGCTCGAAATCGCGGCGGGATCGGGCGCGGTCACGCGCGCCATGGCGCGCGCATTGCCGGCCGCCGTCTCGATCGTGGCGAGCGATCTCAACCAGCCGATGCTCGACGTCTCGGCGTCGCGGATCACCGACCGCAGGATCGAATGGCGACAGGCGGACGCCAGCGCCCTGCCGTTCGACGATCGCGAATTCGACGCGGTCGTCTGCCAGTTCGGCATCATGTTCTGTCCGGACAAGCCGCGCGCCTACGCGGAGGCGCGTCGCGTTCTGGCGGCGGGCGGAACCTATCTGTTCAATGTCTGGGACACGCTCGAGACGAGCGAATTCTCGCATGTCGCGATCCGGACGCTCGCAAAGCTGTTTCCGGACGATCCGCCCAGCTTCTTCGAGCGCATTCCGCACGGCTACCACGATATCGCCGACATCCGCGCGGCGCTCCACGCCGCGGGTTTCGCCAATACGGAAATCGAGACGGTGGAAAAGATCGGCCGCGCGCCGAGCCCGCGCGCGGCGGCCATCGGCATCTGCCAGGGCACGCCGCTGCGCAACGAGATCGAGACACGCGACGCCGGCCGGCTGAACGAGGCGACCGAGGCCGTCGCAGCGGCGCTGGCGGCGAAATTCGGATCGGGCGCGATCGAGGGACGCCTGCGCGCGATCGTGGTGACGGCGCGTTAGCCGGCGCGCGCGACGCCCTTCTCGATCAGCGCTGCGATGTCCTCGCCGCTCAATCCGGCCTCGCCGAGTATTTCACGCGTATGTTCGCCGAGGCGCGGCGCATGGCGCGTGATCGCGGCCGGCGTCTTCGCGAATTTCGTCGGCGGGCGCGTGACGCGGATTTTTCCCACGGCCGGGTGATCGCGCAGCTCGAAGAAATCCGTCGCCGTCAGATGCGGATGATCGAACAATTCGTCGAGGCCGTAGAGCCGCGTCGCGGGAACGTCGAGACGGTCGCAGGTTTCGAGCCAGTCATCCGTCGTGCGCCGCTCCAGCGCATCGCGCATGGCGCCGTAGAGTTCCTGAATATGCTTGTTGCGCGCGAGCCGGTCGGTGGCGATGGGGACGAGATCGAGACGGTCGATCTCGGAGACGAACGCCGTCCAGTGCTCGGCGGTGTAGGGCAATATCGCGAGCCAGCCGTCCTTCGTGCGCATCGGGCGGCGCCCGCCCTGCATCAGGCGCGCGTAGCCGGCGGCTCCCTCGCGCGGCTCGAAGGTCATGCCGCCCATGTGCTCGGCGAGCACGAAGGCGGCCATGGTTTCGAGCATGGGCGTCTCGACATATTGCCCCTCGCCGGTGCGTTCGCGATGAAACAGCGCGGCGAGCACGGCGTTGCAGAGCGCGAGGCCGGTCGTCTTGTCGGCGATCAGGCTCGACACGTAATCGGGCCGGTCGGCGTAGACATTGGCGATCGCTGCAAGCCCGCTCGCGGCCTGGATCACGTCGTCGAAGGCGGGGCGCGCGCGGTCGGGCCCGTCCTGTCCGAAGCCCGTCGCCACGCAATAGACGAGATCGGGCTTTTCAGCATGCAGCGCCGCGTAGCCGAAGCCAAGGCGCTCGACCGCCTCCACGCGCATGTTGTGCACGAAGACGTCGGCGCCACGCACCAGTTTTCGCACGGCGTCGCGGCCCTGCTCCGTCTTCAGATCGATTGCGAGCGAGCGCTTGTTGCGGTTGATGGCGAGAAAGATGGAGCTCAGGCCCGCTGTCGAACCGTCGGCCTTCTGCGCGCCGTTGGCGCGCATCAGGTCGCCCTCGAGCGGTTCGACCTTGATCACGTCGGCGCCGTAGTCGCCGAGAATCTGCGTCGCCAGCGGACCGAGCACCACGGCCGTCATGTCGATGACGCGCACGCCCGCGAGCGGCCCGGAAGCCTTCTTGTCCTGCACGTTTCCTCTCCCTTTTCACACCAATGATAGCAGCCGCGAGAATGCGCGCCACGCCGTGCTTTTCGACTTTACCGGCGCAGGCGCAGGGTGTTCACTTCCCGCTTTCCGGGAGGTCCGCATGTATGATCGCAGACGTTTCCTCGCGCATACGGCAGCCTGCGCGGCGGCGCTCGCGCCCGCGCCTCTGTTCGCCGCCGGCAAGATCAAGCCCGACGACAAGTCCGTTCTCGTCGTCGTCGACGTGCAGAACTGCTTCCTGCCGGGCGGGACGCTGGCGGTGAAGGACGGCGAGCAGGTGATCCCGGTCATCAATCGTCTCGCCAAGGCGTTCCCGAACGTGGTGGTGACGCAGGACTGGCATACGCCGCGGCATATTTCCTTCGCCTCCAGCCACCCCGGCAAGAAGCCGTTCGACGTGGTGCGCCTGCCCTACGGCGAGCAGGTTCTGTGGCCGGACCATTGCGTTCAGGGCACCAATGGCGCGGCGCTTTCCAGGGATCTCGAGGTCTCGAACGCGCAGCTCATCATCCGCAAGGGTTTCCATGCCGACGTCGATTCCTATTCCGCGCTGCTCGAGGCCGACAAGAAGACGCAGACGGGGCTCGCCGGCTATCTGAAGGAGCGCGGGATCCAGCGCCTGTTCGTCACCGGACTTGCGACGGATTTCTGCGTCGCCTGGACGGCGATCGACGCGCGCGCGGCGGGCTTCGAGGTCTTCGTCGTCGAGGACGCCTGCCGCGGCATCGACGCGCAGGGGTCGTTGGTGAAAGCGTGGGACGCGATGACGAAAGCGGGCGCGCAGAGGATCCAGTCCGACGCCATCGCGATCTGAAGCCATATGCGCGACTTCGACGCGCTGATCGATCGTGGCAACGCGGCCTACAGCGCGCGCTATTCCAGGGCCCTGCTCGACCGGATGATGTTCGTCAGCGATCCGCTCGCCGACCGCGCGGTCGCCGCGCTGCACGAACGCAACTACGATCGCACGGCCGACAAGCTGTCAGCCGTGCGCGCGCTGGCGGCCGAAGGCGACGAGGCGGCGCGCGCCTTCGTCGAGGCGGTCTCCGTCCCGCCGGACTGGCTCGACCGCAAGGCGATCGCCGCCGGGCAGAACGTCATGCTCGGCTTCGTCGGCCTCTCACGCCTCTCGCTCATGCATTCCCTGTTCGCCGGCGGCGTTTTCGCGCGCGCGACGCTCGTCACCCGCGCGACGGGGCGGCTCGGCGCCAATCCCGCCACGCGCATCAGCGAGACCGGCGCCTTCATCGCCGCCATATTGCAGCCGGGCGGGCTCGAGCCGGGCGCGCTCGGCCACGAGACGACCCTGCGCGTGCGCCTGCTGCATTCCTCCATCCGCGCGTGGCTGAAGCGCATGCCGGATTTCGAGCGCGACTTCGTCGGCGAGCCGATCGACCAGACCATGCTCGCGATGACGCTCGGCCTCTTCTCCTATCTGAACCTGCGCTCCTTCGCCCGGCTCGGCGTGCGCTTCAGCGATGGAGAAAACGAGGCGCTGCAGCATCTGTGGCGCTACGTCGGCTGGCTACTCGGCATCGACGACGCGCTGCTGGCGCGCTCGCTGCGGCAGGAGCGCGAGCTGTGGAGCGCGCTCGTCGCGCATCAAGCCTTCGCCGGCGATTGGGGACGCCAATTGCTGGACGAGAGCGTGCGCACGGCCGCCGCGCTCACGCCGGGGCGCGGCGACATGCAGCCGTTCTTCCGCTCGGTCTTCATGCTGCTGTCCGGACCCGCATGGTTCGGGACGCAGGACGACGCGAGGCTCGACGCGCACCTGCGGGCGCTGCGCACAGCGAACGCCGCACAGAGCCTCTGGCGGCGCTGGGCGCCCGGACAGGCCGGCCGCATGGCGGCGGCCGGCCTCGAAGCGTTCGGCAAATCCGTCCATCTCGCGCGCGCGCACCGCTTCGAGGTGAAGATCGAAACGCCCGAGGAGAACGCCCGCGCGGAGGCCGCGCTGAAGGCGGTCGGCGCCGCCGTGCGCAAGAGATTTGCGCATCTGGCGGCGACCTGACCCATTTTGGATCAGGCGCCGCCGCGCGCGCATAAACGCTCCCTCAAGCCTAATGCCCGATAACTTTTTGCGAGCAGGGCGCGCGCCTTGCCCGTGGCCTTCGCGCCGCAGGCCGCGCGCCGGAACTTCGGCAGGCGTCACGACGCGCAGGTGCGGCGCAAAGCGGGCAAGCGTATGGGTCGTTCGCGAATTGGTTGGGCGTTGGGCGTTGTGGCGCCGTGGTGCCTGGGCATGGGGCTTCTCGTGTCCTTCACCGCCGACGCCGGCCAGGATTTCGCCTCCGGAGCGTCGCTCGCGCCGATCGAGGCGCGCGCCGCGCTGCAGCCCCGCGATCTCGTGCCCTCCTCCGCGCTGTCAGGCAATCTCGGTTCGTTCGGCTCGCGCCGCGGCATTCTGCGCGAGGCGCGGCTCGCCATCGGGCCGGCGGCGGAATTCCACTCGGCGCCCGACGAATTGACGCCGCGCGCGAAGCTGAAGCCGCGGCCGGGCCATTTCCCGATGATCGTGCGCTCGACCAAGAGCGACCCCTTCGTCGCGCTGCGGCCTTCCTTCGAAACGCGCATGAACAGGCCCGGCGGCCTCGACCGGCTCCGCGCCGCCGATCTGATGTTCCATGTCGACGAGAGCGGCCTCGCCTCGACCTTCCAGCCGTTTGACGGCGAGGCGGCCGGCCCCGACTCGGTCGCCAAATTCGAACCGTGGGACGCCGACGACGCGCCCGTGACCACGCATATTTCGGGCGGCGGCGGCTCCTCGCCGACGCAGGGCGGCTCCGTCATGACGGTGCGGCCGGCCGTGATCGCGGCCCGCAACGCGCAGGGCGCGACGCCCGCGACGCCGCGCGCGCTGGCGCTCGCCTCGACCACGCCGGCGCCCGTGGATTCGACGCCGATCGAGATCGTCGCCCTGCCCGGCGCGCCGCGCGCCGCGGGCGCAGCGCCGAAGAGCAACACGACGATCGTGTCGCGCGCGCCCGACGGCCGGCCGGACTACGCCGCGCTCGTCGGCCGCGACCGGCTCGAGTCGGAAAAGAAGTGCCTCGCCACCGCGATCTATTTCGAATCGCGCAGCGAGCCGGAAGACGGCCAGGCCGCCGTCGCGCAGGTCATCCTCAACCGCGTCGGCTCCGGCCTCTATCCCAATACGATCTGCGGCGTCGTCTTCCAGAACCGCCATCGCTACAAGGCCTGCCAATTCTCCTTCGCCTGCGAGGGCAAGTCGCTGCGCATCACCGACCAGGAATCCTGGAGCACGGCGACGCGCATCGCGGAAGACGTGCTCGACGGCAAGACGTGGATCGCGGACGTCGGCGCATCGACGCACTATCACGCCAACTACGTTCGCCCCCGCTGGGCGCGGCACCTGAAAAAAATGGACGTGATCGGCAAGCACATCTTCTATCGGCTACGGGCCGGGCAGACGTAACCACCTCTGTGACGCGCAAGATCGTGTGGCAGTAGGCGCGCCCAACGCCGGGAGCGTTGGGGCCAAAAATCAATCGGTTACGAGCGCGTCAGCGCAGATAGAAACAAGCGTTTGTCTGAAGAGCGAGCAACTGGCGGACTTCCCAGCATATCTAAGAGGCGAAAGGCTACCGCACCGCAATCGATCCCGGGAACCCAGTTGGGATCCCTTCAAGGTTCGATGCCGTTGCCAGCCGCATAGCTGAAAGCGAACCAACACTGGCGCACAAGCGCATCACCGCCTATATTTCATCGAAAGTCACGTTTTCCTAACAGGGAAATGTGTATCATACAGCCCCTATCGCACCGAGGGAGAATCAGATGGCTGAGCGCAAGCCAATCCTCGGGGATTCACCTCCCCGGCCAGAGCTTGACAAGCTCTTCGAAATTGCGAGGGCCTCCGGCGTAACAGAAGAGGACCTGCAAGAGCAGCGTATCAGTTTCGCCTACGGCAACGCTCCGCAGAACAGCGGGATTACGAAAGAGTCCGTTCGGGAGGCGTCAAGGACCGTTCGGCTGATACACGATTAGAAACATTTTTAGGGGAAGGGCTCGCGCTGCGGGCCCTTTTTTTTGACATGCTAGTACGAAGCCACGACGATAAGAAATTGCATGATTTAATGCAGGAGAAGAATCTCCTGCGGCAGTATGACTACCTCCTCAATTGCATTGATATTGGGATCGCGCAGGGCCCAAACGCCTTCGATAGATATTTCCTTTGGGCATTGAATCACATGGCGGTCGCGAACATCTCCCAGTTCGGGGGACGGTTTCGCAACGAGCCGATCTATGTAGGCAATCATATCCCGCCGCACTACAAGGACGTGCCTGATCTTGTCGACCGGTTCATCTCGTTCATCCACGAGAACTGGTTTGTGCTGAGTCCGACGATGCTCGCTGGCTACGGACTATGGCGTTTGAACTGGATACACCCATTTATCGAGGGTAATGGGCGCACGGCGCGGGCAGTCAGCTATTATCTCCTATGCGTTCGAGGCGGAGCCCTCCTCGGCGGAAAGAAAATTCTCCCTGAGCGCATCAGGGAGAATCGGGCACCGTATGTCGCGGCGCTCCGTGCTGCAGACCAAGCGTGGAACGATGGCCATTACGATCTCTCTCAGATCGAGGCATACCTCGCTGATCTGGCGCAGCGGCAGATCCGCAATGACACGTAAGATTTCGAGGGGTCAGCGGTCAAAGCCAATCAATGACCTATCCACGATGGAAGTGCACGATCACCGCCAGTCAAATCTTGCCTAACCGCCGCCGTAAACGACAACGCCCGAAGCGTCCTCGCGTTCGCCGAGAAACAGCAGACTAGAAAGATGGGCTATGGTTTGGGCAGTCCTAGTCGATGCTCGCGGCCGGCCCCTTGTAAGGAGTATCCGGCAGCTGAGTTGAGGACAGGAGGCGTAGCCAAGTGAATTACGCGCTACACTCACATCCCCACCATCGCCGCGGGGGCGGCCACCACGCGATCGGGCGTGTCTTCCTTCCAGCGCACGGACCCGACCGGCCGCTCCAGCATCCGGCGAATGCGGACGGGCTCGGGACCGACGTGAAATTCCAGCGCGCGGGCGTGCAGCGCGCGCTCGATGTCGGTCGGCCGGTTTCGCTGCCGCAGATAATCGAGCCATGTCGGACAATGATATCGTTCGGTCCACAATTCCGGATCGGCGATGTCGCGCGCGATCGACCAGCCATAGGCGCCGTTTCTCTGGCGCGAGGACTGGACCTGCTGCATCAGCGCATAGAACAGGCGCGCCTGCTTCGGCTCGACGCGATATTCGATCTCCACCACGATCGGTCCGCTGCGCGGGGTGAGCTGAAGCCGGATTTCGGGGTCTTCCAGCTCCTCCAGCGTCTGTTCGGTCGGGCCCTTGACCTGCGGCATGCGCATCCAGCGGCCGAGGATGGCCGAGAACGCCAGCAGGAAGCCGGCGACGAGCAGCGCGTCGGAGACGCCGATCGCCTTGGCGGTCGCGCCCCAGAACCACGCGCCCACCGCGACGCCGCCGGAGATCGAGGCCTGAAAGGCCGCGAGCGCGCGCCCGGACACCCAGCGCGGGGCGACGAGCTGGATGCCGACGTTGAACAGGGTGACGGACGCCGTCCATCCTGCGCCGACAGCGAGCAGCGCCAGGCCTGAAATCAACTTCGAATGGCTGATGGCGACGATGGCGACGCCCGCGCCCATCGTCATGGCCGCGAGCCGGATCGCCCTTTCGGCGCCGAGCTGCGAGCTCAGGTTCGACACATTGAGGGCGCCGATCACGGCGCCGACGCCGAAGGCGCCGAGCATGATTCCGAAATCGCGCGCGTCGCCGTTCAGCAGATCGCGGGCGACGACCGGCATGAGCGCCAGGATCGCGCCTCCCAGCACGCCCGTCGCCATCGTCCGGACGAGCACGATCCGGATCGGCAGCGAATAGGCGATGTAGCGGACGCCGGAGACGACGGCGCGCCCAAGCCGCTCGGGCGGCAGGCGCGACGGCGCCCTTTCCCGCCGCCACATGAACAGCACGATCATCAGCGGCAGGTAGAACAGCGCGTTGTTGGCGAAGGCGGCGGTGGCGCCGAATGCGGCGACGATCGCGCCGCCGACCGCCGGGCCGAAGCTGCGCGCGAGGTTCCAGCTGATGCCGTTCAGGGCCACGGCGGCGGGCAGATCGTCGCTCGGCACCTGCTCGCTGACCGACGCCTGCCAGGACGGCCCCATCAGCGCCATGCCGCAGCCGATGAGAAAGCCGAAGCCCAGCAGCATCGCCGGCGACAGCGCGCCATACCAGGCCAGCAACGTCAACGCGCAGGCGCCGGCGAAGGAGATCGTCAGCGCGATCAGGCTGACGATGCGCCGGTCGAACATGTCGGCGGCGGCGCCGGCCGGCGCCGAAACAAGCGCGACAGGCAGCATCAGGCTCGCCTGGACGAGCGCCACCATCTCGGGCGAATTGGTCATCTCCGTCATCGCCCAGGCCGCGCCGACGCCCATCACCATCAGGCCGAGGTTGGACGTCAGGCTGGCGAACCAGATCCGGCGGAACAGGGGATGGCCGAGCGGCGAGAAAATGCTGCGGCGCGCGGGCGGCGCGCTTGCGTCTGTCTTGTCGGTCATCGACCGTCAGGCTTTCGGTTGGCGGGACGCGCGAATTTAGCGCAACGAGGCGCGGCGCCGATAGCCGCTCGCGGCGGCCGTCACCCCTGCCCGATCTGCAACGCCTTCTCGCTCTGGCGCTTCAGCGCGCCGGCGATCTTGTCCTGCAGCGGCGCGAGATACCAGGGCAGGCTCACTTCCACGCGCACGACGTCCTCGAAGACGTCGAGGCCGGCGGTGATGCGCTGTTGAAGCGCGACCAGCCGCAGGTCGGCGTGATTGGCCTTCCAGTCCGCGTCGAAGGACGAGAAGACGCCCGACAATTCGGATTTGCCCTTCTCCAGCCCGCGCGCGAGACGCCGTTGCGCCTCGGCGGCCCCGAGGCGATGGGAGACGGTGACGACGATCGGCTGGGCCAAGGTTTTTTCTCCTGCGACGCCCTCACATGGGGGCGCCGGAGCCCCCTGTCCAGCGCCGGACCGCAGGCTGCTTGCCGATGCGGCCCAAAACGGCCATGTTCGCAGGAGATTCTGCACGCTGCGCCGGCCTGTGGGGGCGCTGCATCGCCGCGCCCAAACGCCCATCGAAGACGCCTATCGAAAGAGCCTCGCTTGCCATCTCCTGCTCCGTTTTCGTCGTTCGCGCCCCGCGCATTGAGGACATTCGCCGCCGCAGCCGGCTGCGCGGTGGTCGCGCTCTGGACCGGCCAGGCCGTCGCCGCGCGCGAAAGCGTCGCCGTTTCAACGCCCTTCGAGGTCGGCGAAAGCCCCGCCGGCAATTATCTGGCGGCGCTGGTCGCCGGCGCCGAGCGCGACACGCTGGCCGCCTCCACCTATTTCCGGGAAGCGCTGCGGGCCGACCCGAACAATGCTGAACTCGCCGAGCGCGCCTTCGTCGCCTCGCTGGCGAACGGCAACATGCCGGAAGCCTTCGGCCTCGCCGACCGGCTGCTGCGCGCCAATCCCGCCAACGGGCTCGCCAATCTGGCGCTCGGCGTGCGCGCCATCGAGCAGAAGAAGTGGCAGGCGGCCCGCAATTATCTCGCCAAGGGCGGGTCGGGCCGGCAGCGCGACCTGACCGCGACGCTGCTGACCGCGTGGAGCTACGTCGGCTCCAACCAGAGCGCCAAGGCGCTGCCGCTGGTGGACAAGCTGCGCGACGAAGCCTTTGGCGTGTTCCGCGACTATCACGCCGCGCTGATCGCCGACGTCGCCGGCAAGACGGACGAGGCGCGCAAGCGGTTCGAGAGCGTCTACGGCACGGACAAGAACACGCTGCGCCTCATCGACGCCTATGCGCGCTTTCTGTCGAAACAGGGCGACCGCGACGGCGCGATCAGGGTCTATACCGCTTTCGACCAGATCGTGCCGCGCCATCCGATCGTGACCGCCGCGCTGGCCGACCTCGCCGCCGGCAAGACGCTCGAGCCCTTCGTGCGCAACGCCAAGCAGGGCGCGGCGGAACTGCTCTACGGGCTCGGCGCCGTCGGCGGACGGCAGGGCGACGAACTCGCCGCCATGATCTACCTGCGGCTCTCGCTCTATCTCGAGCCCGACAACGGCCTCGCGCTGGTCACGCTCGCCGACGTCTACGAGCGGCTGAAGCAGAACGAGCAGGCGATCGACGCCTATGATTCCGTTTCCGAGAAATCGCCGCTGCGGGTGAACGCCGACATCCAGATCGGCCTGCTGCTCGAGACGATGGACAAGAAGGACGAGGCCACCAGGGTCCTCACCGATCTCGTCAAGGAGCATCCCAACGACGCGGAAGCGCAGACGGCGCTCGGCAATCTCCTGCGCTCGCGCAAGGATTTCCAGGGCGCGATCGACGCCTATACGAAGGCGATCTCGTTGTCGAAGGGGCCGGAGAGGGCGCTGTGGTCGCTCTATTATTATCGCGGCATCGCCTATGAGCGCGCCAAGACATGGCCGCCGGCCGAAGCGGATTTCAAGAAGGCGCTGGAGCTCTTCCCCGAGCAGCCGCTGGTGCTGAACTATCTCGGCTATTCCTGGGTCGACAAGAACATGAACCTCGACGAGGCCTTCAAGATGCTGCGCCGCGCCGTCGAGTTGCGGCCGCAGGACGGCTATATCGTCGACAGTCTCGGCTGGGCGCACTACCGCCTCGGCCGCTACGACGAGGCCGTGAAGGATCTGGAGCGCGCCGTCGACCTGAAACCGAGCGATCCCGTCATCAACGACCATCTCGGCGACGCCTATTGGCGCGTGGGCCGCAAGCTGGAAGCGCAGTTCCAGTGGAACCATGCGCGCGATCTCAAGCCCGAGCCGGAAGATCTCGAGAACATTCTCAAGAAGATCAAGAACGGCATCGTCGACGAGAAGTCGGAGGCCGCCGACGCCGGCAAGAAGAACGGCGGCTGAGGCGTCTTGTCATTCCCGCTTTCGCGGGAATGACAAATCGTGTTTGCGATCGAGATTTTCCGCGATGTACCTTCCCCCGCATTTCCGCACCGAGGATCGCGCCGAACAATTCGCCCTGATCCGCGCGCGTCCGTTCGGCCTGCTCGTCACCAACGGCCCGAGCGGCCTGATGGCCAATCCCGCGCCTTTCCTTCTCGATGAAGACGCCGGCGTGCTGCGCGCGCATCTGGCGCGGCCCAATCCGCAATGGCGCGAGGCCGATGGTTCGCGAGAGGCGCTCGTCGTCTTTCAGGACGTGGACGCCTATGTGACGCCCGGCTGGTACGCGACCAAGCGCGAGACGGGCAGGGTCGTGCCGACGTGGAATTATTCCGCCGTGCATGTGTATGGCGCCCTTCGCGCGATCGACGATCGCGCGTGGTTGCGTAAGCTCGTCGGCGATCTGACCGACGCGCACGAGGCTTCGCTCCGCGCCCCCTGGAAGGTGGAAGACGCGCCGTCGGACTATATCGACGTCATGCTGCGCGGGATCGTCGGCATCGAAGTGCAGATCGCGCGCATCGAGGGCAAGGCGAAACTGTCGCAGAACCGCAGCGCGGCGGACCGCGCGGGCGTCGTCGACGGATTGCGCGCAACGGGCGGCGAGGCGGCGCTGCGCATGGCGGCGCAGGTCGAAGGCGCGACAAAATCGTGAACGGCGCGCTTGCGGCGCGCGCGCCGGCGAAGATCAATCTCACGCTGCATGTGCAAGGGCGGCGCGCGGACGGCTACCACGAACTGCAGAGCCTCGTCGCCTTCGCCGGCGTCTGCGATCACCTGACGCTGACGCCGGCCGATACGCTGTCGCTCTCGGTGCGCGGCCCCACGGCGCAAGCCGCGGGCGAAGGCGATGACAATCTCGTGCTGCGCGCCGCGCGCAATCTCGTCCAGCGCGTCGCGGGCCTGAAACTCGGCGCCTTCGCGCTGACGAAATATCTTCCCGTGGCGGCGGGCGTCGGCGGCGGCTCGTCGGATGCGGCGGCCGCGTTGCGCCTGCTGGCGCGCCTCAACGGCATGACGCCCGAAGACCCCCGCCTCATGGACGCGGCGCGCGAAACCGGCGCGGACGTTCCGGTGTGCCTCGATCCCGCCGCGCGCATGATGACAGGCGTCGGCGAAATGCTCGGGCCGAAACTCGGCCTGCCGGCGATACCCGCCGTGCTCGTCAATCCCCGCGTTCCCGTCGAGACGCGCGCCGTCTTCGCCGAACTCGGACTGACGCCGGGGCAGTCCTACGGCTTCGGCAGGCATCCCGTCGTCGAGCCGGGCGCGGGCGCGGACACGCTGATGGCGGCGCTGAAAAAGGGCCACAACGATCTCGAAGATCCCGCCGGCGTGATCGCGCGCGAAGTGGTCGCCGTTCTCGCGGTTCTCGGCGCGGCGCGCGGGGCGAAGCTCGCGCGCATGTCGGGCTCGGGCGCGACCTGCTTTGCGCTCTTCGGCGACCGCCATCAGGCGGCGCGCGCGGCGCGCGTGATCAGGCGCGACCATCCGAACTGGTGGGCGCGGGCGACGCTGCTGCGGTGAACGGTTCCCGATCGGGACATCGCGTCGGCCGGCCCCGCCCCGCCGATCCGGCATGCGAAAGCGCCGTCTCGACCGGCGAATTGCCGCTACCGCCGCCTGCATATTGCGCTGGAAGCGTTTTCCGGTCAGGTAAGGCTTGCGAACGATGGAATTAGAATAAACTGCGGTAGACAGTTTATATATAAACCAATATAGACGCCGAGCGCAATCAGAGGATCGTCATGGCCGAGGCTCAGGAACTCCCGCCCCGCGAGGGCATGGACTATGACGTCGTGATCGTGGGCGCGGGACCTGCGGGCCTCGCCGCGGCGATCCGGCTGAAGCAGCTTTCTCCCGACGCGACCGTCGTCGTGGTGGAGAAGGGTTCGGAAGTCGGCGCGCATATCCTCTCCGGCGTGGTCGTCGATCCGATCGGCCTCGACAAGCTGTTCCCGGACTGGCGCGAGGAAGCCGACCGGCCGCTGACGGTGGAAGTGCACGAGGACAAGTTCTTCTTCCTCGGGCCGAAGGGCGCGCTGCGCCTGCCGAATTTCGCCATGCCGAAATTGCTCGACAATCACGGCAAATATGTCGGCTCGCTCGGCAACGTCTGCCGCTGGCTGGCGGGCAAGGCCGAGGCGCTCGGCGTGGAAATCTACCCGGGCTTCGCGGCTTCCGAAGTCCTCTATGACGACAAAGGCGCGGTCGTCGGTATTGCGACGGGCGACATGGGCGTCAGCCGCGAAGGCGAGATGAAGGCCTCGTTCACGCGCGGCATGGAATTGCGCGGCCGCTACACCCTGTTCGCGGAAGGCGCGCGCGGCTCGCTGACCAAGGGCCTGCTGGCGAAGTTCGGCCTGACGGAGGGTCGCGACTTCCAGAAGTTCGGCATCGGCATCAAGGAGCTGTGGCAGGTCGATCCCGCCAAGCATCGGCCGGGCGCCATCCAGCACACGTTCGGCTGGCCCTTGAGCATGAACACCGGCGGCGGCTCGTTCCTCTATCACATCGAGGACAACCAGGTCGTCGTCGGCTTCGTCGTGCATCTCAACTACGACAATCCGACGCTCTCGCCCTTCGACGAATTCCAGCGCTTCAAGCATCATCCTCTGGTGGCCGACGTGCTGACCGGCGGCAAGCGCCTCGCCTACGGCGCGCGCGCGATTACCGAAGGCGGGTATCAGTCGGTGCCGAAGCTGACCTTCCCTGGCGGCGCGCTGATCGGCTGCGCGGCGGGCTTCGTCAACGTGCCGCGCATCAAGGGTTCGCACAACGCCATGCTGTCGGGCATTCTGGCGGCGGAGAAACTCGCGCCGGCGCTGGAAGCCGGCCGCTCGCACGACGAAGTCGTCGAGATCGAGAACGAGTGGCGCGACGGGCCGATCGGCCACGACCTGAAGAAGGTCCGCAACGTCAAGCCGCTGTGGTCGAAGTTCGGCACCGCCATCGGCGTCGGCCTCGGCGGGCTCGACATGTGGACGAACGAACTCTTCGGCTTCTCCTTCTTCGGCACGCTGAAGCACGGCAAGCCGGACTATGCGACGCTGAAGAAGATCGACGAGGTCAAGCCGATCGTCTATCCCAAGCCCGACGGCAAATTGTCGTTCGACAAGCTGTCCTCGGTGTTCCTGTCCAACACCAATCACGAGGAGGACCAGGAGGTCCATCTCGTGCTGAAGGACCCGTCGATCCCGATCCGCAAGAACCTGCCGGAATATGGCGAGCCGGCGCGGCTCTACTGCCCGGCGGGCGTCTACGAGGTCGTCTATCAGGACGAGGCGAACAAACGCGATCCGAAGTTCGTGATCAACGCGCAGAACTGCGTGCACTGCAAGACCTGCGACATCAAGGATCCGAGCCAGAACATCAACTGGACCTGCCCCGAGGGCGGCGGCGGACCGAATTACGCGAACATGTGAGGGGCCGGCGAGACCAAGGCTGCCTGCAGCCGCCCGCTGGGACCGCCGGCCTCCGGCCGGCTCCGAACGATGCTGACTTCAGGGCCGGCTGGAAGCCGGCGGTCCCGGTTTTCAGACGCCCCGCTCTCCACGCATCGGCCGCCCCCGCCGCGCGCAATGGCTTCCGTAGCCGCGCTGCTCTAGATATGCCGCGTCCCCCGAAGGAAACGTCATGTCCGAATCCGCTTCCGCGGCCGCAACGCCTCGCCCGCGCATCCCCGTCGAACTCGTCATCGCGGCCGGCTGCGCCATCGCGATCCTGAGTTTTGGGCCGCGTTCGGCGATCGGCGCCTTCCAGCGCGACGTGCTGGTCGACAACCACTGGACGCGCGACGTGTTCTCGCTCGCCATCGCGCTGCAGAACCTGCTGTGGGGCCTCGGCCAGCCGCTCGCCGGCGGCTTCGCCGACAGGTTCGGGGCGCCGCGCGTCCTGATCGTCGGCGCGCTTCTCTACGCGGCGGGCCTCATGATCATGGGGCTGTCGACGACGCCGCTCGTGTTCGGCCTTTCGGCCGGCGTGCTGATCGGGCTCGGGCTGTCGGGCGCGTCGTTCAACCTCGTGCTCGGGGCCTTCGGCCGGCTGGTGCCGGAGAACCGCCGCTCGATGGCGTTCGGCTTCGGCACGGCGGCGGGCTCGCTCGGGCAGTTCCTGTTCGCGCCGCTGGCGGTGGCGCTGATCCAGTCGTTCGACTGGCGCAACACGTCCTTCATCTTCGCGGCGATGATGATGGCGATCACGCCGCTCTCGTTCTTTCTCGCCTATCCCCGCGAAGCGGCCGCCACGAGCCCTGCTCCCGACGCGCCCGCGCCCTCGATCCGCGCGGCGATCGCGCAGGCCTTCTCGCACCGCTCCTACGTGCTGCTCGTGACGGGCTATTTCACCTGCGGCTTCCAGCTCGCCTTCATCACCACGCATTTCCAGATCTACCTCACCGACAAGGGCCTCGATCCGCGCGTCGGCGGCTGGGCCTTCGCGATGATCGGCATCTTCAACATGGCGGGCTCGCTGGCGTCGGGCTGGTTCGGCACGCGCATGCCGCGCCGCTACATCCTCGCCTTCATCTATTTCGCGCGGGCGCTGACGACGCTCGTCTTCCTGCTCGTTCCCGCCTCGCCCGCTTCCGCGCTGATCTTCGGCGCGGTCACCGGCCTGCTGTGGCTCTCGACCGTGCCGCCGACCTCCTCGCTGGTCGGCGTCATGTTCGGCCAGCGCAATTTCGCGATGCTCTACGGCTTCACCTTCGTCAGCCACCAGATCGGCGGTTTCCTCGGCGCGCTGCTCGGCGGCGCGATCTACGAGTCGATGGGCTCCTATACGCCCGTCTGGATTCTCTCGATCTTCTTCGGCGTGGCCTCGGCGCTCATCAACCTGCCGATCGAGGAGAGGCCTGCCGCGCCGAAGGTTGTAGCGGCCTGATTTCGCGCCTAAGACTCCTCAACCAATCAATTCAGAGCCATCCCGGGAGAGGAAAACTCGTGAGCACCTTCAAGGCCATCCGCATCGACAAGGACGACAACGGCTATCGCGCCGGCCTGACCGATTTCAGCGACGCGGACCTGATGGAGGGCGACGTCACGGTCGTCGTCTCGCATTCCTGCGTCAACTACAAGGACGGCCTCGCGATCACCGGCAAGTCGCCGGTCGTGCGCCGCTTTCCGATGATCCCCGGCATTGATTTCGCCGGCGTGGTGGCGGCTTCCTCGAACCCGAATTTCAAGGAAGGCGACAAGGTCATCCTCAACGGCTGGGGCGTCGGCGAGACCCACATGGGCGGCTATGCGCAGAAGGCGCGCGTGAAGGGCGAGTGGCTGACGCCGCTGCCATCAGGCCTGTCGGCGGCGGAGGCCATGGCCATCGGCACGGCCGGCTATACCGCCATGCTGTGCGTGCTGGCGCTGGAGAAGCACGGGCTGAAGCCCGACCGCGGCCCGGCGCTGGTCACGGGCGCGGCCGGCGGCGTCGGTTCGGTCGCCATCGCGCTGCTCGCCAGGCTCGGCTGGCATGTGATCGCCTCCACGGGCCGGGCCTCGGAAGAAGTCTATCTGCGGGGCCTCGGCGCGAGCGAGATCATCGATCGCGGCGAGCTTTCCGCGCCTGGCCGTCCGCTCGGCAAGGAACGCTGGGCGGCGGCCGTCGACAGCGTCGGCTCGGTCACGCTCGCCAATGTGCTGGCGCAGACGAAATACGCCGGCGCGGTCGCCGCCTGCGGCCTGGCGCAGGGCATGGACCTGCCGGCGACGGTGGCGCCGTTCATCCTGCGCGGCGTCTCGCTGCTCGGCGTCGACAGCGTGATGGCGCCGCAGGCGCTGCGCCGCGAGGCCTGGGGGCGGCTGGCCAAGGACCTCGACAAGTCGAAACTCGCGGCCATGACCACCACGATCAAGCTGGCCGACACGCCGCGCGTGGCCTCCGAAATCCTCGCCGGCAAGACGCGCGGCCGCGTGGTGGTCGAGATCGGCTGAATTGGCGGGAACGGGGCGCGAAACCGATAATTCGCGCCCCGATGGCCTAGATATGGATCAAGGACAGGGCCACATACGAAGAACGATGGTTTCCCGACAAACGACCGAGGCGGGGAGAGATGAGCAGCGCATTCACACGCGAAAACGACGACAGCGAATCGATCGAGGACATCGGCGAACGCCCGGTCAGCCCGCACCGCAATCTGGTGACGCCGGAGGGTCTCGCGCAGATCGAGGCGGCGCTGGAAGCCGCGCGCGTCGCTCTCGCCAAGGCCGAGCATGACCGCGACCGCCGCGCCATCGCCATGGCCGCGCGCGACCTCAACTACTGGAGCGCCCGCCGCGCCAACGCCGAACTCGTGCCGCCGATCGCGGACAAGTCGGAAGTGCGCTTCGGCCATACGGTCACGGTCAAGACCGCCAAGGGCAAGAAGGAAAGCTTCAGGATCGTCGGCGAGGACGAGGCGGACCCGACCAAGGGCCTGATTCCGCATGTCGCGCCGCTGGCGATCACGTTGATCGGCAAGGAAGTCGGCGACAAGGTCGAGGTCAAGCACGAGAAGGCCGAGATCGTCGCGATCGTGTGAGGCCGGAGTCAGAAACGACACCGTCATTGCGAGGAACTCGGTGAAACCGCAACGCGGTTTCACTTGAAGTGACGCGGCAAGCCATCCCCGTATCTGGACCGCGTTCCGGTGGATGGATTGCTTCGCTTCGCTCGCAATGACGGGGTTATGGGGACGTGGCCAAACGCCCTACTCCCCCGCCAGCCGGCCCTTTTCCTTCGCCAGATAGCTCCAGGCGTGATCCATGAAGGCGCGGACGCGCGCGGCGCCCTTGAGGTCGGCGTGCGTCAGCAGCCAGAGGGCGTTGGTCGTGGGCGGCTTCGCGCTCACCCGCGTCAGTTCCGGCATGGTATCCCCGACCGCGCGCGGCAGAACCGCGAGGCCGACGCCCGCCGCCGCGGCGACGGCCGCCCCGTGCATCGTGTTCACGCGCGCCGCCACGCGGGCCGCCGGCACGTTGCGCGCGATCCAGAGCGCCGCCTCGATCTCCTCGATCGGCGGCCCGAAGCCGATGTAGAGCGCCCCCGGCCCGAGCGGGTCGCAGCGGGCGAATTCCGAGCCCGTCCTGCCGTAGACGCCCCAGGCCATCGGCCCGACCTTGCGGCCGACCAGCGTATCCGGCGGCTCCGACGTCGCGCGGATCGCCACGTCGGCGTCGCGCCGCGACAGGTTGAGGGAGGCGTTCGAGATGATGATATCGACCCGGATTTCGGGATAGGCGGCGCGAAAGTTCGCGAACATGGGCGCGAGCAGCGCGCAGAACATCGAATCCGTGGTGGTGACGCGCAATTCGCCGCGCGGGCGCTCGTCCTGGCCGGCGAGACGACGCTCGAATTCGAGCACGCCGTCCGACATCCGATTGGCGAGCGCGACCATTTCCTCGCCCGCCGAGGTCGCGGCGTAGCCCGCGCGCGACCGCTCGAACAGCGGCCGGCCGAGGTCCGCCTCGATCTGCCCCAGACGCCGGAACACCGTCGAATGATTGAGGCCGAGCGTTTCCGCCGCGCCGACCAGCGACCGCGCTTCGGCGATCGCGCGCACAAGACGGAAATCGTCCCAATTCATCGTCACATTCGTCCCCGCGACGCTTCAGCCCCGCCGCCGTCGTCCGTCCTCGGAGCGGCGGCGCGCGACAGGCGGTCCCTGATGGCTTCGCCGATCCCTGCGGCGGGAATCGGCGCGACCGCGATCGCCGCGCAACCAGAGGCGTCGAGTTCGCGCAGGCTGAAATAGAGGCGTCCAGCCGCCTCGACCAGATCGCCGCGCGGCGAGAGATCGAGAACCGGCGCGCCGGCGGCGTGGCCGAACCGGCCCGCGAAATCGAGACCTGCCTCGCCCTCCCGCAAATCCGTCGCATCCAGCCGGAGCCGTGCGCGCGGCGCATAATGCGAGGCGAGCATGCCCGGCGCCTCGACCTTGCCGGAAACCGGCGCCGCGAGGGGCCCGACCAGGGCCTCGATCCTCTCCCGCGAAACGCCGCCCGGCCGAAGCAGAACCGGCGGGCCCTCGATGCAGGCGACGATGGTCGATTCGAGCCCCACCGAGGTCGGGCCCGCGTCGAGCACGGCGTCGATGCTTTCGGCGAGGTCTTCGAGCACATGCGCCGCCGTGACCGGGCTGACGCGGCCCGAGCGATTGGCGGACGGCGCCGCGACCGGACGGCCGACCGCGGCCAGCATGGCCTGGGCGAGCGCATGATCGGGCGCGCGCAACGCGATCGAAGCGAGGCCGGCGCGCGCCAGCTCGCAGACGCTGGCGCCTTCGGCCAGCGGCAGGACCAAGGTGAGCGGACCCGGCCAGAAGGCCTTGGCCAGCCGCTCGGCGACCGCCGAAAAGCGCCCTTCGCGCCGCGCCGCCTCGAGGCCCGTCACATGGGCGATCAACGGGTTGAAGGACGGCCGGCCCTTGGCCGCGTAGATTTTTGCCACCGCCTTCGGCGAGGTCGCATCCGCGCCGAGGCCGTAGACCGTCTCGGTCGCGAAGGCGACGAGGCCGCCGGCGCGGATGAGGCGCGCGGCTTCCGCGACGCCGGTTGCGTCTGGAGCGAGGATGCGGGCGGTCCTGTGGGATGACGAGATCAAGGGGCTCCGCAATCCGGTTTACTTATGAATGAACCTTTGGCGCCCTCGACGGCGGCCGCGCGAGGACCTATCGCATATCGCGCGCGACGCCGACATGCTTTTGGCGCGACGGGAGGGAAGATGACAGACGACGTCCAGGTATCCGTCGCCGACGGGGTGATGCGGATCACCATGAACCGGCCGGCCAAGAAGAACGCGCTGACCGGCCCGATGTACGACGCCATGACGGCGGCGCTCGAACGCGCGGACGCTTCCGGCGACATCCGCGCCGTCATGCTGGAAGGCTCCGGCGGCTCGTTCACCGCCGGCAACGATCTCGCGGATTTCCTGGCGACCGCGACGCGCGGCGACGAACCGCGCGCGACTTATTTCATCAAGGCGATCGCGATGCTCGAGACGCCGATCGTGGCCGCCGTCGACGGCGTGGCGGTGGGCGTCGGCACGACGCTGCTGTTTCATTGCGACCTCGTCTATGCGACCGAGACCGCCAAGTTCCGCATGCCTTTCCTCGATCTCGGCCTCGTGCCGGAAGCGGCCTCCTCGATCCTCGCGCCGGCGCGGTTCGGCATGGCCAAGGCCAGCGAATATATCCTGCTGGCGGAAGCCTTCGGTCCGCAGGAAGCCGAGAAGCACGGGCTGGTCAACGGGATCGTCGCGCCGGACCTGCTCGGCGAAACCGCGATGAACGCGGCGCGCAAGCTGGCGGCCAAGCCGCCGGCGGCGCTGCGCGCGGCGCGCCGGCTGATGCGCGGCGACAGGAAGGATATTGCGGCGGCGATCGAGCGCGAAATGGTCGCCTTCGGCGAGGCCCTGCGCTCGGACGACGCGAAGGCGGCCTTCACGGCTTTCCTCAGCAAGGCGAAGGCCTGAGGGTTCAGGCGGCGGTGAAAAGCTCGTTGGCGATCGCCTGCGGATCGCGGCCTTCGACCAGATGGCCGTGATTGATCAGCAATTCGGTGGCGTGCAGCAGGCCGCGCAGACGGGCGGCCGACCGCGCGCAGACCTGCGATATCTGCTCGTCGCAATCGCCGGCGCCGACCGCGACGGCGCGCGAAATGGAATCGGCGGCGCCGACGCCGCATTCGGCGAGTTTCTCGACGCTCGCCTCGAACAGGGCGCGAAAGGACGGCTCGAGACGGCCATAGACGGCGAGCGCATGCGCGCTGCCCGGCAGCGGCGATTGCATGAAATAGGCGCGGTAGCTGGCGGGCCGCCAAGCGGCGATATCGTCCGCGAGCTCCGGCATGGTCGGCAGAAGCTCGATCAGCATCAGGATTTCATTGTAGACATTGAGGAAATCGTTGGCGAGGCCCGAGGCCGGATTGACCAGCGCCATGGCGCGCGATTCGAGCGAGCCCGCGACGGCGCGCTCGTAGTCGACCTTGTGATCCTCGCTCAAAGACATGCTTTCGACGCAGCCCGGGACAGGCCACATTAGCAACGGATTCCATAACAACTTCTTTCCCGGACGTTACATTCCGAGGCTCTCATGTGCGGCCGCTACGCCATAACCCTGCCGCCCGACGCGATGCGGCGCCTGTTCGACTATGCCGAGCAGCCGAATTTTCCGCCCCGCTACAACGTGGCGCCGACGCAGCCTGTCCCGATCGTCCGCGCGGCCGACGGCGTTCGCCATTTCGGCCTCGTGCGCTGGGGGTTTCTGCCGGGCTTCGTGAAGGACCCGAAGACCTTTCCGCTCCTCTTCAACGCGCGCGCCGAAGGCATCGAAGGCAAGCCGAGCTTTCGCGCGGCGATCCGGCGGCGGCGCTGCCTGTTCATCGCCGACGGCTGGTACGAATGGCGGCGCGGCGCCGACGGGCGCGGCAAGGCGGTCAAGCAACCCTTTCTTTTCCGCGCGCGCGACCATGGGCCGCTCGGCTTCGCGGGCCTGTGGGAGACGTGGTCGGACCCGCAGGGCGGCGAAGTGGACACTGGCTGCATCATCACGGCACCGGCCAACGCCACGACCGTTGCGATCCACGACCGCATGCCCGCGATCATCGCGCCGGCGGATTTCGACCGCTGGCTCGATTGTTCCGACGACCGCGTTTCCCGCACCGACATGCTGAAGCCGGCGCCAGACAAGGCAATCGAATTTATCGAAGTGTCGCCGATGGTGAATTCCTACAAGAGCGAGGGGCCGGATCTGCAGACGCCGGTCGCGGCGACGCGATTGATTTGAGCAGATCCGCAATGGATGGACCGTCTCCCTCACCGCTTGCGGGGAGGGTGGCGCGCGAAGCGCGACGGGTGGGGTCCCGGGGCCGCTGTAGCGGAGATTCGCAGAACAACGCCCGGCGCGCCCCGCCCGCAATGCTGCGCATTGCGACCTCCCCACGAGCGGGGAGGCAGGACGCTTCGATCAGGTCGAATGACTTGCAACACTCGCGAACGCGGACTCCACCTTCTACCGCGACAACAATCCCCTCTTCGCCTTTTTGCGCGCGGCGCGCCTGAAGACGCCGACGATTTCGACATGCGCGGAAAAACGAAACTGGTCGACGGGCGTCGCGCATTCCAGCGCATAGCCGCCGTCGACGAGACTGCGCGCGTCGCGGGCGAAGGTCTGGGCGTTGCAGGACACGGCGAGGACCAGCGGAACGTCGCTTGCGGCGAGTTCGCGCGCCTGCGCCTCGGCGCCGGCGCGCGGCGGATCGAAGACGACCGCGTCGTAGACGCCGAGTTCGGCGCGCAGCAGCGGGCGCTTGAAGAGATCGCGCGCCTCGGTCGTGATGCGCCGGAGGCCTGTCGTATTGCGCGCGGCCTTCGACAGCGCGGTCAACGCCTGCTGGTCCTGCTCGACCGCATGAACCTCCGCGCGTTCGGCGAGGCGCAGCGCGAACGTGCCGACGCCGGCGAAGAGATCGGCGATACGCCTTTCTGAATCGAGTTCGGCGAGGACAAGGTCGGCGAGCGCCTGCTCGCCGGCTTCGGTCGCCTGCAGGAAACCGCCGGCGGGCGGCGTGACGGCGACGCGGCCGACGCGCAGAACAGGTTGCCGGCGCTCGATCAGCGCGACGCCGTGATTGGAGAGGCGTGCGAGATCGTGCGCCGCGGCGAGCGCGATCAGGTCTTGCGCGCGCGCGAAGTCCAGCTTGCCCGCGCCGCGAATGTCGATGTCGAGGCCGGCGTCCGTCGCCGTCGCGGCGATGTCGAGCGGCTTGCCGAGATCGGTCAGCGCCTGCGCCATGGCGCGCGCGGCGGCGGGCGCTTTCGCGAGGCCGGACGCAAACAGCGGACAGGCGTCGATGGCGACGATCTCGTGCGATCGGGCGCGCATGAAGCCGACGGTCGCGCGGCCACGCGCGTCGATGCGCGCGTGGAAGACGGCGCGGCGGCGCCCGGCGCCATGCGCGTCGACGCAGGCACGGGCATCGGTCTCGAGCCTTGCGGCGCGCAGGGCGTCGACGAGCAGGTCGCGTTTCCAGGCGAGGTATTTCTCATGCCGCAACGTCTGCACAGCGCAGCCGCCGCATTCGCCGTAAAGAGGACAGATCGGCGCCACGCGGTCGGGCGAGGCCTCGATGATCTCGACCAGCCTGCCACGCTCGCCATCGACTTCGGCGCGGATCGTCTCGCCCGGCAGCGCGTAAGGCGTGAAGACGAGGCCGCGCCCGGTGCGGGCGACGCCTTCGCCGCGCGCGCCGAGGCGTTCGATGTTCAGGCGCGCGTTGAGGTCCAGCGTCATGGGCGACTATCCGCGGCTCTCATTCTTGCGAGCAATCCGAGGGATTGGATCTCGAAGCGCGAGGGCGCCGCCGGAGCATGCCTCGAGCCGCCCACTGAAGCGGGCTCCCCAGAGGCTGGCCCATAACACGAATCCTCATCCTGAGGAGCGCCGCAGGCGCGTCTCGAAGGATGGCGAAACCAACCATTTCCGCCACTGCCGCCCTTCGTGACGCCACGGAGTTTATCCTTGCGCCGGCCGAAGGCCGGACGCGAGGGCGGCTCCTCAGGGCGAGATTTCTTGAATTTCGAGTCAGACTCTCAGGGTGTGGGGGCCGGGAAAGCGCGCAGATCATTCTCGCTCGGCTCCAATTAGGAATTCGCGATTGCCGTCGCCGCCTGCGATGGGCGAAGCGATCAAGCCGATGCGGCGCCAGCCGCACTTTTCGACGAGCGTTTCGATTTTCGCGCAGACGGCCGCGTGAATCCTTTCGTCGCGCACGACGCCCTTCCTCACATGCGCGGGGCCCGCCTCGAATTGCGGCTTGATCAGCGCCACGAGTTTTGCGCCGGGCGCCGCCAGCGCCAGGACAGCGGGAAGGATGCGGTCGAGCGAAATGAAGCTGACGTCGATCACGATCAGCGCGGGCGGCGCCGGCAGATCGCCGGCTGCAAGCCTGCGCGCGTCGGTCTGCTCCAGCCGCGTCACGCGCGCATCGCGCGCAATCTTCTCGTGCAATTGCCCCGTGCCGACATCGACGCAGGTCACGCTCCTCGCGCCGCGCGACAGCAGCACATGCGTGAAGCCGCCGGTCGAGGCGCCGATGTCGAGACAGGCGAGGTTTTGCGGATCGATGGCGAAGGCGTCGAGCGCGGCTTCGAGCTTCACGCCGCCGCGCGACACCCATTCATAGGGCGCGGTCGCCTCCACCCGCGCGTCGGGCGCGACAGGCTCGGAGGGTTTTGCGACCTTGCGTCCGTCGACGGAAACAAGGCCGGCCTCGATCGCCTCGCGCGCCTTGGCGCGGCTGGCGAACAGGCCGCGCTCGACGAGGGCGATGTCGATGCGGGTCATCGATTTCGGCATCAATTGTCGATGGTCCAATCAACGACGCGCAAGCCTTCGACGCGCTGAAATTCTCGCATATTGTTCGTGACAAGCGTCATATCCGTGGCGGTCGCGTGCGCAGCTATCCAGAGATCGTTGCTTCCGATCATTTGTCCGGAACGCGACAGACTGGCGCGAATAGAGCCGTATGCGTTCGCCGCTTCGAGCGGCAAAGGCAAGATAGGCACCAATGAAGCGAATTCGTCCAATTCCGCGAGCGCCTGATTTCGCCGGTCGCTCTTGCAAGCGCCGAACCTGAGTTCTCCGAATGTGATCGCGGACATGCACGCGTCGCCTATACGCAATTGGCGGAAGCGCGACAGCACGGCCGCGGGCCGTTTCCGTCGAATGAAAATGCAGATGTTCATGTCGAGCAGAAATCGCGGGCCGCTCACAGGCCGCGCCGCTCCTGCGGCGGCCGGTCGTCGCGCTCGTCAATTTCAGCAGGAAGATTCGCCAGAATCTCGAACGCACGTTCGAGACCCACCTGCTTCTCGCGCAGCACGATCTCGTCGCCGCGGCGAAAGATTTCCACATCCGGCCCCTGAAGCCGAAACTCCTTCGGCAACCGGACCGCTTGGCTGTTGCCGGACTTGAACAGGCGCGCCGTCGCCATTGGAGCCTCCGTATATACCCGATCGTATATACAACAAGGCGGGTAATTTTTCAATCGCCCAGCGCAGACCTCAGCCGCGCGAGGGTCTCGACCAGTTCCGCATCCTCCGCGCGCGGCGGATGGCGGTAGGTCACTTTCTCCTCCGCGATGGCGCGGCGCGAGGTGATGTCGTCGCGCTCGAAGACGGGCATGACATGGGCGTGGGCGTGCGGGATGTCGAAGCCCATGAAAGCGAAGCCGGCGCGCTCGACGCCATAAAGCGATTTCATGGCGCGGGCGAGCTTCTGACCGAGCACGGCTATGTCCCCGGCCAGTTTCGGCGGCATGTCGTCGAAATAGGCGTGATGCGCCTTCGGCACGATCAGCGTGTGCGCGGGCCGGATCGGATGGATGTCGAGAAAGGCGACGAGATCGTCGGTCTCGCAGACGCGATGCGACGGAACCTCGCCGCGCGCGATGGCGCAGAACAGGCAGGGCTGCATGTTTCAGACGTTTCGCGCGGGCGCGGCGCTCACGCGATCATCACGCGCGCGGCGCCCTTCTCGTCGCCGAGCGCCGACAATGCCTTGGCGACAATGCCCTTCGAATCGAGGCCGGCCGCCGCATACATCTTTTCCGGCGAATCGTGGTCGATATAGGCGTCGGGCAGCGTCATCGTGCGCACCTTCAGGCCGCGGTCGAGCAGGCCGTCCTCGGCGAGCAATTGCAGGACATGCGCGCCAAAACCGCCCATCGAGCCCTCTTCGACGGTGATGAGCGCTTCGTGATTGGCGGCGAGCCGGCGCAGCAGCTTCCGGTCGATCGGCTTGGCGAAGCGGGCGTCCGCCACCGTCGTCGAGAAGCCGCGGGCGGTCAGGTCCTCGGCCGCGAGCAGCGCCTCGGCGAGGCGGGGGCCCAGCGACAGGATCGCGCTCCTCCAGCCCCCGGGCCTGGTGCGGCCCCTGGCCATCTCGAGGATCTCGCCGCGCTCCGGCATTTCGACGCCGACGCCCTCGCCGCGCGGATAGCGGAAGGCGATCGGGCCTTCGTCGTAGGCGGCGGCGGTCGCGACCATGTGGACGAGTTCGGCCTCGTCGGCCGCCGCCATGATCGCCATGTTGGGCAGGCAGCCGAGATAGGCGAGATCGAAGGCGCCGGCGTGCGTCGGGCCGTCGGCGCCGACAAGGCCGGCGCGGTCCATGGCGAAGCGGACCGGCAGTTTCTGCAAGTCGACGTCGTGGCAGACCTGGTCGTAGCCGCGCTGCAGGAAGGTCGAGTAGATGGCGCAGAACGGCTTGTAGCCCTCGGTCGCCAGACCGGCCGCGAAGGTGACGGCGTGCTGCTCGGCGATGCCGACGTCGAAGGTGCGGTGCGGGAAGGCCTTGCCGAACAGGTCGAGGCCGGTCCCGGACGGCATGGCGGCGGTGATCGCCACGATCTTGTCGTCGCGCTGGGCTTCCTTGACGAGGCTTTCCGCGAACACCTTGGTGTAGGCCGGCGCATTGGCCTTGGGCTTCACCTGCGCGCCGGTGATGACGTCGAACTTGTTGACACCGTGATATTTGTCGGCCGAGGCCTCCGCCGGCGCATAGCCCTTGCCCTTCTGGGTGACGACATGGACGAGCACCGGGCCGGTCTGCATGTCGCGCACATTCTTCAGGATGGGCAGCAGATGGTCGATGTTGTGGCCGTCGATCGGGCCGACGTAGTAGAAGCCCAGCTCCTCGAACATCGTGCCGCCGCCGGTCACGAAGCCGCGGCCGTATTCCTCGGCCTTGCGCGCGCGCTCGTAGAGGCCGCGCGGCAGGCGGCTGGCGATCTGCTTCACGGTCTCGCGGATCGACACGTAGCGGCCGGACGCCAGGCGCGCGAGATAGGCCGACATGGCGCCGACCGGCGGGGCGATCGACATGTCGTTGTCGTTGAGGATGACGATCAGCCGCTCCTTGCGGGCGCCGGCGTTGTTCATCGCCTCGTAGGCCATGCCGGCGGACATGGAGCCGTCGCCGATGACGGCGATCACGTTGTTCTGCTTCTTCGACAGGTCGCGGGCGACCGCCATGCCGAGCGCGGCCGATATCGAGGTCGAGGAATGGGCGGCGCCGAAGGGGTCGTATTCGCTTTCCGTGCGCTTGGTGAAGCCGGAGAGGCCGCCGCCCTTGCGCAGCGTGCGGATGCGGTCGCGCCTGCCGGTCAGGATCTTGTGCGGATAGGCCTGATGGCCGACGTCCCACACGAGACGGTCGCGCGGCGTGTCGAACACGCGATGAATGGCGACGGTGAGTTCGACCACGCCGAGGCCCGCGCCCAGATGGCCGCCGGTTACGGAAACGGCGTCGATGGTTTCGGCGCGCAATTCGTCGGCGACCTGGCGCATGTCCTGCTCGGGCAGCTTGCGCAAATCCTCCGGCGTCCGAATCTTGTCGAGCAATGGCGTCTTGGATTGATTCACTACAGTCCCTTGCCTTGACACGTTCCGAGCCGCCGCCGCGCCGGAAATGGCTGAATTTTTGCGTTTACACCAGATCAATATGGCGCCGCAATGCATCGCGGAAAGAGCGGCCGAAGCGACAAGTTGCAAGTCTCGCGCCGAAACCGGAACATTGCGCGCGGGTTGGGTGTTGCGGACAGGCCTAATTTCAGGAGAAGACCATGGCGGATCAGACCGGTTCCACAAGTGTGCGGCCGCACAGCCTCGGCGAGGCCATCGCCAAGCTCAAGCCGAAATGGGGCTGGTTCGTCGCCTTCGGCGCGCTCACGGCGGCGATGGGCCTGGCCACCCTACTCTATCTCGTCGTGATCGGCACGATCGCCTCGGTCTACATGATCGGCTTCGCCATGATCCTGGCCGGCGGCGCGGAAATCGCCATGGGGCTCAAGGCCCGGACCTGGGGTTGGCTGGCGATCTGGATGCTGGTCGGCCTGCTCTATGTTGTGGCCGGCGCCTTCGCGCTCGCCCAGCCGCTGGTGGCCGCCGCCGCCTATACGCTGATGATCGGCGCGGCGCTGCTGGTGACGGGCATAGCGCGCATTGTCGCGGCTTTCCGGCTGCCCAGCGGCAACAAGGCGCTGGTCGGGCTCGCGGGCGCGGTGACGGTCGCGCTCGGCCTCATGATTCTCGTGA
This sequence comes from Rhodoblastus sp., assembly GCA_036796555.1. Classification (GTDB taxonomy): domain Bacteria; phylum Pseudomonadota; class Alphaproteobacteria; order Rhizobiales; family Beijerinckiaceae; genus JAJXWB01. Next base: position 44,361 of record DAIRCS010000011.1, read on the forward strand.
GCTGGCCGGCCTCGGGCCTGTTCGTGCTCGGCACATTCCTCGGAATTGACCTGCTTTTTTACGGTCTGAGCTGGCTTGCGTTCGGCATGCGCCTCAAGAACCTGTAAACGGCCCCACGCGCCTGCGATTGATCGCCGGCGCGCTTTGCTCCTATAGAGCAGCGGGTTCAAGCGCCGATTCCGGCGCCGAAGCCGTTTCGGGGGGCGCCCCGCACATCTGAAGGCGATCTCACATGACGAAATGGGTCTATACCTTCGGCGACGGCAAGGCCGAGGGCGAGAGCAGCATGAAGAACCTGCTCGGCGGCAAGGGCGCGAACCTCGCCGAAATGGCCAATCTCGGCCTGCCCGTTCCGCCCGGCTTCACCATCACCACCGAGGTCTGCACCTATTTCTACGCGCACGAACACTCCTATCCGGCCGAACTGGCGGCGCAGGTGGACGCCGCGCTCGCCCATATCGGCAAGCTGACCGGCCGGGACTTTGGCAGCCAGACCAATCCCCTGCTCGTCTCCGTCCGCTCCGGCGCGCGCGCCTCCATGCCCGGCATGATGGACACGGTGCTGAACCTCGGCCTCAACGACGCCACCGTCGGCGCGCTGGCGCAGGGCGCGGGCGACGAGCGCTTCGCCTTCGATTCCTACCGCCGCTTCATCCAGATGTATTCGAACGTGGTGCTCGACCTCGACCATCACAATTTCGAGGACGCGCTGGAATTCTACAAGGAGACCAAGAGCTATTCGCTCGACACCGAGATGACGGCGGCCGACTGGCGCCACATCATCGGAAAATACAAGGAGATCGTGGAGCGCGAGAGCGGCAGGCCGTTCCCGCAGGACGCCCGCGAGCAATTGTGGGGCGCCGTCGGCGCGGTCTTCTCCTCCTGGATGAACCAGCGCGCGATCACCTACCGCCGTCTCCACGATATCCCCGAGAGCTGGGGCACCGCCGTCAACGTGCAGGCCATGGTGTTCGGCAACATGGGCGATACGTCCGCGACCGGCGTCGCCTTCACGCGCAATCCCTCGACCGGCGAGAAGGAACTCTACGGCGAGTTCCTGATCAACGCGCAGGGCGAGGACGTGGTGGCCGGCATCCGCACGCCGCAGAACATCACGGAAAGAGCCCGCATCGCCGCCAAGTCCGACAAGCCGTCGATGGAGATGGCGCTGCCGGAGGTGTTCAAGGAATTCTCGCGCATCACCAACCTGCTCGAGACGCATTACCGCGACATGCAGGACCTCGAATTCACCGTCGAGTGCGGCAAGCTGTGGATGCTGCAGACGCGCAATGGCAAGCGCACGACCAAGGCCGCGCTGAAGATCGCGATCGACATGGCCACCGACGGCCTGATCACGAAGCAGGAAGCCGTGCTGCGCGTCGAGCCGGCCTCGCTCGACCAGTTGCTGCACCCGACCATCGATCCCAAGGCCGAGCGCAAGATCGTGGCGACGGGCCTGCCCGCCTCGCCCGGCGCGGCGTCTGGCGAGATCGTGTTCAATTCCGACGAGGCCGAGCAGCTCAAGGCGGCCGGCCACAAGGTCATTCTGGTGCGCGTCGAGACGAGCCCGGAGGACATCCACGGCATGCACGCGGCCGAGGGCATTCTGACGACGCGCGGCGGCATGACCTCGCACGCGGCGGTCGTGGCGCGCGGCATGGGCAAGCCCTGCGTCTCCGGCGCGGGAACGATCCGCGTGGACTATGCCGGCGGCTCGATGAAGGCGGGGCCGAAGGTCTTCAGGAAGGGCGACATCATCACCATCGACGGCTCGACCGGCCAGGTGATCGACGGCGCCGTGCCGATGCTGGAGCCGGAACTCTCCGGCGATTTCGGCACGCTGATGCAATGGGCCGACGAGGCGCGCCGCATGCAGGTGCGCACCAACGCCGACACGCCGGCGGACGCGCGCACCGCGCGGCAGTTCGGCGCCGAAGGCATCGGCCTGTGCCGCACCGAGCACATGTTCTTCGAAGGCGACCGCATCGTGGCCGTGCGCGAGATGATCCTCGCCGACGACGAGAAAGGCCGGCGCGCCGCGCTCGCGAAACTGCTGCCGATGCAGCGGGGCGATTTCGCCGCGCTGTTCGAGATCATGCACGGCCTGCCCGTGACGATCCGCCTGCTCGATCCGCCGCTGCACGAATTTTTGCCGCACACCGACGAGGAAATCGCGGAAGTGGCGGCGAGCATGGGCGCGGACGCCGCCAAACTGAAAGCGCGGGCGCAGGAATTGCACGAGTTCAATCCGATGCTCGGCTTCCGCGGCGTGCGCATCGCCATCGCCTATCCTGAAATCGCGGAAATGCAGGCGCGCGCCATTTTCGAGGGCGCGGTCGAGGCGTCCAAGAAAACCGGCGGGACGGTGCATGCCGAAGTGATGGTGCCGCTGGTGATGACCAAGCGGGAGCTCGATCTCATCAAGGGCCGCATCGTCGCCATGGCGGAAGCGGTGGCGAAGGAGACGGGCGTGACCATTCCCTACACGGTCGGCACGATGATCGAACTGCCGCGCGCCGCCCTGCGCGCGGGAGAGATCGCCGAAGCGGCCGAATTCTTCTCCTTCGGCACCAACGATCTCACGCAGACGACGCTCGGCATTTCGCGCGACGACGCCGGCTCCTTCCTCGGGCCTTACACGGCCAAGGGCATTTTGCCGACCGATCCCTTCGTGACGATCGACCAGGAAGGCGTCGGCGAACTCGTGAAGATCGCCGCCGAGCGCGGCCGCAAGACGCGGCCGGGCATGAAGCTCGGCATCTGCGGCGAGCACGGCGGCGATCCGGCTTCCATCGCCTTCTGCGAGAAGACGGGCCTCGACTACGTCTCCTGCTCGCCCTATCGCGTGCCGATCGCCCGCCTCGCCGCCGCGCAGGCGGCGCTGGGGCAGAAGGCCGGAAGCCTGGCGTGACGCATGGGCCGCGAGCCTTCAGGCTCGCACGTCCGAACACCAAGATGCGAGCCTGAAGGCTCGCGGTCCGGGGGCTTGATGATCGCGCGCAATTTCTACGTTCCGATCATGTGCTTCGCCGGCGTCGTGATCGGCGGCTATGCGCGCGCCCATCCGGATTTCGCGGAAGGCGCAATCCCGCCCTATGTCTGGCTGCTCGGCGTCTCGCTGGTCTTCGATCTCGCCGTCATGGCGCTCGCGAGCCGCATCAGCGTCGTTCCGCTGACGATGAACGCGCGCATGGCCGGCTTCTTCTCCGGCGTGGCGCTCTACATGCTGATCGTCTACGTCTTCGGCCGCGCGGCGACGACGTGAGGACCGCAATGACGATGCCCACGCTGGATGCGCTGCGCGCCGGCGGCAAGCGCGCGCTCAGCGACGCGCTGGCGCTGATCGAGACCGCGCGCGGCGCGGAAGACCTGACCGCCCTGCTCGACACGGCCGCCGCCGATCCAAAGGCGCATGTCGCGGGCCTCACCGGGCCGCCCGGCGTCGGCAAGTCGACGCTCACCAATGCGCTGATCCGCGACTGGCGCGGCAAGAACGAGACCGTCGGCGTGATCGCCGTCGATCCCTCCTCGCGCGCCACGGGCGGCGCGCTGCTCGGGGATCGCGCGCGCATGCAGACCGACCCGGACGACAAGGGCGTCTACGTGCGCTCGATGGCGGCGCGCGACCGGCTCGGCGGGCTCTCCGACGACACGGTCGCGGCGGTGGCGCTGATGCGCGCGCTGTTCGACCGCGTGCTGGTCGAAAGCGTCGGCATCGGCCAGTCGGAGGCCGACATTTCCTTCGCCGCCGACAGCGTCGTCCTATGCGTGCAGCCGGGCTCGGGCGACAGCCTGCAATTCATGAAGGCGGGCGTGATGGAATTGCCCGATATCGTCGTCGTCACCAAGGCCGACATGGGCGCCGCGGCGCGCCGCGCGCGCTCGGAGGTCGAAGGCGCGCTGACGCTGTTCAATCGCGCCGACGAGTGGATCGTGCCCGTCGTGCTCGTGTCCGCGCCGACCGGCGCCGGGCTCGACGACCTGCGCAAGGCGCTCGCGGCGCATCGCGCGCATCTGGGCTCGACGCGGCTTGCCGCGCGCCGGCGCGCGCAGGAAAAGACATGGGTGGAGGAGAGCATCCGCTCGCGTTTCGGGACCGAAGGCGTCGCCGCCGCGCGCCGGCTCGAGCTTCCGGCGGCCGGCCCGTTCGGGCGCGAGCGCGAGATCGCCGCGCGCCTGCGGCAAGCGCTCATGCACGCGATACGCGCCTAGGGTCTTTCGCCATCAGGTAGAAACGACAATGTCATTGCGAGGAGCAATGACGACCTGATTTCCCTACTGTCGTGACCTGCTCCAGCCCAGCTCACGTCTATTCAATCTGGGCCGCGATTATTGAATTTCCGCGCGCGGCCGTTGCGGAAGCCGCCGTCTGGCGCAATGTAGAATTCAAAAAAGCCATACTGGAGGAAACGATGACGGCTGCCGTTCTCGCGCCGGTCGACGAGACCATCACCATCGCGGAGCTGACGCGCGATCCCTACCCGATCTATCGACGCCTGCGCCGCGAGACGCCCGTTCTTCAGGTGAAGTCGGTCGGCCGGACGTTCCTCACCAAGGCGGTCCACACGAAATTCGTGAAGGACAATGCGGCGCTGTTCAGTTCCGACGACCCGAACACGCCGATGAAGCGCGCCTTTCTCGCGCATACGCTGATGCGCAAGGACGATTCCGAACATCGCGCCGAGCGCATGGCGATGATGCCGGCGCTGATGCCCAAGACGATCGAGGCCGCATGGGCGCCGCTCTACAAAAGGCTGGCCGGCGAATATCTCGACCGTCTGCCGCGCGGCGAGATCGTCGACCTCTTTCCCGCGCTCGCCGGTCCCATCGCCGCGCGCATTCTCGCCGAGGTCATGGGCATTCCCGACGCCAGCGACGCCGACGTGCAGCGCTGGTCGCAAATCCTGATCGACGGCGCCGGCAATTTCGGCTGGACGCCCGGCCCGTTCGAGGCGAGCGATCAGGCAAACGCCGAAATGGATCGCTGCATCCGCGCCAATATGGAGCGGGTGCGCGCGGCGCCGGATTCCTCGGCGCTGTCCTTCATGGTCAATGCGCGCAATCCCATTCCGGAAAGCCAGATCATCGCCAATGTGAAGATCGCCATCGGCGGCGGCGTCAACGAGCCGCGCGACGCGCTGCTGACGATCATCTACGGCCTTCTCACCAATCCCGACCAGGTCGAGGCGGTGCGCGCCGGCGACAAATGGACCGACGCTTTCGAGGAAGGCGTGCGCTGGGTCGCGCCGATCCAGGCGAGTTCGCGCCTCGTGATGGAAGATGTCGAGATCGGCGGCTGCGCCATCCCGAAGGGCGACACGGTGATGACGATCCAGGCCTCCGCCAATCGCGACGAGGACGTGTTCGAGGACGGCGAGCGCTTCAACGCGCTGCGCGGACCCATGCATCATCAGGCCTTCGGCAGCGGGCCGCACCATTGCGCCGGCGCGCATCTCGCCCGCCGCACGGTCGGCGCGATCCTGCTGCCGATGATGTTCGAGCGCTTCCCGAACATGCGCCTCGTCGATCCCGCCGCGGTGCGCTGGCACGGCTTCGGCTTTCGCGGACCGCTGAACATGCCGGTGCTGATGCAGTAGCGCTATTCCACCGTCGCAGGCTCCGCCGCGGTGACGACCGGCGGATGGTTGCGCCAGACGAACCAGGCGAGCAGCGCGACGGGAACGCCGATCAGCGATGTGCCGATGAAGAAATGCTCGAAGCCGACGCGCTCGACGATGAAGCCGGACGCGCCCGCCAGAAAACTGCCGGGCAGCGCGCAGAGCGAGGTGAGCAGCGCATATTGGCTGGCGGCGAGCTCGGTGGAGGCCAGTTCCGACATGTAGGTGATGAGCACCACCTGCGCGAAGGCGTAGGCGAAGCCCTCGATGCTGACCGCCGTCACGAAGGCGATGTAGTCGCTGCGCCCTTCCGCCGCGAGCCACGCCAAGGACAAATGCGAGGCGGAGCCAGCGATCGTGCCGATCAGCAGCGTCGACATCAAACCCAGTTTGCGCACGACGAAGGTCGCGCAGAACGTGCCGGCGAGCGCGATCCAGAAGCCGAAGAGTTTTGTCACCGTGGCGATGTCGGTATCGGAAATGTGCAGGCTCTTGAACAGCGGCATGGCCATGGCGCTCGTCAGATAGCCCGGCATGCGAAAGCCCGCGATCAGCAGTAGCACCGGCACGGCCCACGGCCCGAGCCGCGTGACGAGTTCCTTGATCGGCGCGATGACGGTGGCGACGAAGCCGGGATGCTCGTGTTTGGCGTGAAGGTCCGATTCCGGCTCCGGCGCGAAAAAGGCGGCGACGGCGCCGACGGAGATGAGCGCGGCCATGCAGAGGTAGGACACGCGCCAGCCGTAGCGGTCGGCGACGATGAGCGCGCCGGCGCCCGCCGCCAGCGCGCCAACGCGATAGCCCGCCTCCATGAAGGCGGTCATCAGCGATTGTTTGTGCGCGGGCGCGGCGACGATGCGCCAGCCGTCGATGGTGACGTCCTGCGTCGCCCCGGCGAAGCCGAGCGCCAGCGAGAAGGCGATGGTCCACCAGATGAAATTGGCGGGATCGCCGAAGGCCACGCCGATCAGCGAGAGAATGATGGAGATCTGGGACAGCACGATCCAGCCGCGCCTGCGCCCGAGCAGGCCCGCAAGCACCGGCGGATCGTATTTGTCGAGAAAGGGCGCCCAGACGAACTTGAACTTGTAGGCGATGGTCAGCTCGGCGAGCAGGCCGATCGTGTGCAGCGGAACGCCCGCCTCCGACAGCCAGGCCGATTGCGTGGAATAGACGAGCAGAAAGGGCATGCCCATCGAGAAGCCGAGCGCCGTCATGGCGGCGTAGCGGCGGTCGGAGGCGAGATGGGCGAGCCAGGACGGCCGGGCGGAAACGTCGGTCATGAGAAATCGCGCTGCTGCAATCCGCCGATTATGGGCAGGTCGGAGAAGGCGGGACAAGACTGGCGCCAAAGTGGCCGGGACCGCCAGCTTCCAGCCGGCAATGTCATCGTCGATCCGCGGGCCGGCCGGAGGCCGGCGGTCCAGGCTCGCATCCCACGCTCGCCTTCGCTTGCCTCGGCCTGTAATCTCTCCCGATGGCCGCCCCGGACGCCCCGACCCACGACGCGCTCGCCGCCGCGCTCGACTTCTATCGGCATGTCGGCGCCGACATTGCGGTGGGCGAGGCGCCGCGGAATTTTTTTGCGGAATCGGAAGCCGCCCGCCGCGGCGACGGCGCTCCCCCGCCGCTTGCGGGGAAGGTGGCGAGCGGCGGCGAGGCGGGTTCGGACCGACGGCAGGCAGGCCCCTCCCGTCCCGCTGCGCTGGGCGACCTCCCTGCGCGCGGGGAGGTAAGACGGTCCTTCGAAACGTCCCCCCGCGATCCGCCGCGCCGCTCTGCCCCGCCGCCCCTGCCGGAAGCTTCACGCCCACTGAACCCGGCGCTGGCCGCGGACGCCGCCGCCGTCGCCGCCTCGGCCGCGCAACGCGCGGCTGCCGCGCGCGATCTCGACGAGCTCCGCGCGGCGCTGGACGCGTTCGACGGCTGCGCGCTCAAGACCACCGCGACGCAGCTCGTGTTCGAGGACGGCGCGCGCAAGACGCGCGTGCATCTCGTGGGCGAGGCGCCGGGCGCGGAGGAGGATCGCGAGGGCCGGCCGTTCGTCGGCCGCGCCGGCCAATTGCTGGACAAGATGCTGGCCTCGATCGGTCTCGACCGCACCCAGGTCTATATTTCTAACGTCGTGCCCTGGCGGCCGCCCGGCAATCGCACGCCCTCGCCGCTGGAAGTCGCCGCCTGCCTGCCGTTCACGCGTCGCCAGATCGAGCTCGTCGGCGCGGATTTCCTCATCTGCCTCGGCGCGCCCTCGATGCAGGCGCTGCTCGAGATCAAGGCCGGCATATTGAAGACGCGCGGGCGCTGGATGACCTACGACGGCGGCGGGCGCAGCGTTCCGGCCATGGCCATGCTGCATCCGGCCTATCTCCTGCGCCAGCCGCTGCAAAAACGGCTGGCCTGGCGCGACCTGCGCGCGCTGCGCCGCGCGCTCGACGGCGAGGCCCCGGATCTGGATGGGCCGGCTTGAAGCGGCGCTGCTTGAAACATAGCTGAAGAACTGGCATCGAAGCCGAAGACCGGCCGCCGACGCGGCCCTGTTTCCCCGGGAGGGCCGCCATGCGCTGGGAAGACGCCCGTCGCTCCGACAATATCGAAGACCGCCGCGGCGAGGATTACGCCGACGCCGCCGGCGGCGGCGGACCGATGCTTGGCGGCGCCGGCCATCTCGGCATCGGCACGATGATCGTGCTCGGCGTGATCGCCTATGCGCTCGGCATCGATCCGCGCATTCTCATCGGCGGCGCGGAAATGCTGAACAACGTCCGCGGCGGCGGGCAGCAGGTGGAACAGCAGGCGCCCCGGCAACAGCAGCAGCAGACGCGCCAGACCGGCGCGCCCTCGGACCAGATCGGCCAGTTCGTCTCCGCCATTCTCGGCCAGAACGAGGACGTGTGGTCGCAAGTGCTGCCGGCGCAGAAGAACATCAAGTTCACGCCGGCGCCGCTCGTTCTGTTCAACGGCGCGACGCGGTCGGCCTGCGGCGCGGCGCAATCGGCGATGGGGCCGTTCTACTGCCCGCTCGACAAGAAGATCTACCTCGACACGTCGTTCTTCCGCGACATGCAGCAGAAGTTCGGCGGCGGCGGCGATTTCGCCTACGCCTACGTGATCTCGCACGAGATGGGCCATCACATCCAGGACCTGCTCGGCATTCTCGGCAAGGTGCAGCGCGCCCAGCAGCAGGCCGACGACCAGGCGCAGGCCAACGCCCTGTCGGTGCGGATCGAATTGCAGGCCGATTGCCTGGCGGGCGTGTGGGCGGCCAACGCCAATGCGCGCTGGCACAATATCGACCCCGACGACATCCAGAAGGCGATCGCCACCGCGCAGGCGATCGGCGACGACCGCCTCCAGAAATCCTCGCGCGGCTACGCCGTGCCGGATTCCTTCACGCACGGCTCGTCGGCGCAGCGCGTGCAGTGGCTGCAGCGGGGAATGCAGAGCGGCCAGATCGATTCCTGCAACACGTTCGCGCGCTGAAGCCGTTCAGACGACCCGGCGCGCGCGCGTGACCAGCGTGCGCGCGCGGAGTTTTCGCGCGAGCGCGGCGGGCGTATCGCCCGGCGCGCCCATGACGTCCTGCTTCCGGGCGACGACGCCGACGCAAAGCGCGAGCGAGGGAAATAGCCGTTGTGCGAGGCTGGCCGGCTCCGCGCGCAGCGCCGCGGCGGGCGGCGCGGCGGACAGGGCCCAGTCCGACATTTCGTCGATGAAGCCGGACCTCGGCGCGTAGCCGGCCGCCAGCACGAAAATCCGATCGCCGCGGGCGGCGCGCAGCGCCTGCGCCAGGCCCCGGCCCGCATCGGCGTCCTCCACCAGCGCGCAGCCGGCGTGATCGGCCACCGCGGACAGACGGGCCTCAGGCGCGCCGACCAGGCAGACGTCGCGCACGACATCGGCCACGGCCGCGCCGACCAGCGCCGCCAGGGAGCGGACGACCGCCTCCTGGACACGGCCCGCCGCAGGGTCCGAGCCCGAGGGCGCGAGAACGATCACAGAAAGCATGGCGGCTCTCTAGCATTCCATCCTGAAATCCGGGCGCCTTTTTGTAAGGCGGCGCCCTTTCTGCGGGCGACGGGCGAAACGCGGCCGGCCGCTTGACAGGCCCGATCAATGTTCCATATTTGTTCTATGTTCCTGATCCGTTCGTACAACCGCCTGTCGGGGGCTGGCGCCGGCGGAATGGCGGGCTGCGTGGCGTTGCGTGTTGCGTCGGGCGTTTGTGTACGGGTAGGGCGCGAGGAGGCCGTCATGGGTCGCAGTGCAGTCGCTAGCGCGGGTCTGGAAGATGTTCGCGTCAGACC
>DAIRCS010000012.1:0-39762 GCA_036796555.1 Rhodoblastus sp.
CGCGCCAGAGCCAGCTCAACTGGATCGATTCCTCCATGCACGGCGGCGTCACCACGATGATTTCCGCCGGCGAGGTGCATACGCCCGGCCGCGCCCGCGACATCGTCGGCCTGAAGGCCATGGCGATCGCGGCGCAGCGCGCCTACACGAATTTCCGGCCGGGCGGCGTCAAGCTGCACGCCGGCGCGCCCGTGATCGAGAACGGCATGGTCGAGAGCGATTTCGCCGAACTCGCCTCAGCCGGCGTGAAACTGCTCGGCGAGATCGGCCTCGGCGGCGTCAAGGACGGCCCGACCGGCCGCAAGATGGTGGAATGGGCGCGCAAATACGGCATCCAGTCGACCATCCACACCGGCGGCCCCTCGATTCCGGGCTCGGGCCTGATCGACAAGGACATCGTGCTCGAATGCGACGCCGATATCGTCGGCCATATCAACGGCGGCCACACCGCCCTGCCCGACGATCAGATCAGATGCATCTGCGAGGGCTGCAAGCGCGGCCTCGAACTCGTCCATAACGGCAATGAGCGCTCGGCCCTGTTCACCCTGCGCACGGCGCGCGAGATGAACGAGCTGGAGCGCGTGATCCTCGGCACGGACGGCCCGGCCGGCTCCGGCGTGCAACCGCTCGGCATATTGCGCATGGTGTCGCTGCTGTCCTCGCTCGGCGACATTCCCGCCGAAACGGCTTTCTGCTTCGCGACCGGCAATACGGCGCGCATGCGCGATCTCGATTGCGGCCTGATCGAAGTCGGCCGCGCCGCCGATTTCACGCTGATGGACAAGGCGCAGCATTCGCCGGCCAATTCGCTGCTGGAAAGCGTGCGCCTCGGCGATCTGCCTGGCGTCGGCATGGTCGTCATCGACGGCCTGGTGCGCGCGGGCAGAAGCCGCAACACGCCGCCGGCGACGCGCATTCCGGAAGTCGTGGCGGGTTGAGGATCACCTGATCCGCGAAAGCAGCGCGAGCAGCGTCTCGCGCTCCTGCGCGTCGAGCGGCGCGACGGTTTCCTCGGTGATCGCGGCCGCGATCGGCAAGGCGCGCAGCACGAAATCGCGGCCCATCGCGGAAAGATCGATCGTCAGCCGCCGGCTGTCGGACGGATCGGCCGAAACGACCACGAGATCGCGCGCGAGCAGGCGATCGACCACGCCCTTGATCGTCGCCGCATCCATCGCCACATGGCGTCCGAGAAGATTTTGCGAACAGCCGCCGATCTCGTGAAGCTTTGCGAGCGTCGCCCATTGTGTCGGCGTGACGTCGTCCAGCATCATGCGCGCGAATATTGCCGTGTGTCTTTGCTGCGCCTGGCGCAACAGGAAACCGACTTGTCTGTCGAGCGCATAGGCGTGCGCGGTCTCTTTTTCGATAGCTTCGGGTTTCGGCTGCATGACTGTGGAATCGCTCATAGGTCTCTCGCTGCCCTTAGGCCGCACCATCCGCCCTCCCCTGCGCCTTGACAAGGCGCAGGGCTGAATTGACTATTTGCATACGAACGGTCGAAACCGCGCTTGCGGTTTCATCGGATAAGCGGGTTGGCATGCTGCATCGTCCGCAATCGACAGCCGAAGCGCTCGAACTGCTCCGCCTGCCGGATGCGACGATCCTCGCCGGCGGCACGGATATCTTTCCCGCGCATGTCGACCGCCCGCCGCCGAAACGGCTGATCGACATATCGAGACTGGCGGACCTGCGCGGCCTTGTCCGCGACGGCGCGCGGGTCCGTATCGGCGCGGCGACGACCTGGACCGAGATCGCCCGCGCAGACCTGCCGCCCGCTTTCGACATGTTGCGTCAGGCGGCGCTGGAAATCGGCGCCGTGCAGATCCAGAACCGCGGCACGATCGGCGGCAATCTCTGCAACGCATCGCCCGCCGCCGACGGCGCGCCGCCGCTGCTGGCGCTGGACGCGCGCGTCGAACTCGCTTCGCCGCGCGGCCTGCGCATCCTGGCGCTGGACGAATTTCTGCTCGGCAACCGACGCACGGCGCGGACGCCGGACGAAATCCTCACCGCCGTTCTCGTTGACGACGTCGCGGGCGGGCGCTCCATCTTCGCGAAGCTCGGCGCGCGCAAGCATCTCGTCATCTCCATCGTCATGATCGCCGTGCTGATCGCGATCGACGATGCAGGCGCGATCACCCAGGCGCGCATCGCGGTCGGGTCCGCCTCCGCGACGGCGCAACGCTTGCGCGATCTCGAACGAAAACTTGTCGGACGATCCGCAAAGGCGTCCATCGTCGATCTCGTGACGCCGGAAGACCTTGCCGTGCTGAACCCGATCGACGACCTGCGCGCGACGGCCGGCTACCGACGCGACGCAGCGCTGGAACTGGTGCGGCGCGCGCTGGCTGATCTGGCGGAGGCCGCCCATGGATAGAGCCGCCCCGCGCATCTCGTTCCAGGTCAACGGCGTCGCCGAGTCCATCGCAGCGACGGGCGTGGAGCGTCTCTCCTCCGTATTGCGCGAACAATTCGGCCTGACCGGAACCAAGATCGGTTGCGAGGCCGGCGATTGCGGCGCCTGCACCGTGCTCGTCGACGGCGAGCCCGTCTGCGCCTGCCTCATCGCCGTCGGTCAGGTCGAAGGCGCGTCCGTCGTCACGATCGAGGGCGTCGCGAAGGAGACGCGCTCCGGCGCTCGGCTGCTCGACGCCTTTCACGAAACGGGCGCGGCGCAATGCGGCGCCTGCACGCCCGGCATGATCGTCTCCGCCGCGGCCCTGCTGGACGCGACTTCGCATCCCGGCGACGGCGAGGTCGAGGCGGCGCTCGGCGGCGTGCTGTGCCGCTGCACCGGCTACGTCAAGATTTTCGACGCCGTGCGGCGCGCCGCCGACGGCGCCCACGCGCCAACGACCGACGCAAACGGCCATGTCGGCGCCCGCATCGCGCGTCTTGACGGCCGCGCCAAGGTCGAGGGCCGCGATCTCTTCGGCGCCGACGGTATTCCGGAGGACGCGCTCTTCCTGCACGCGATCCGTTCGCCGCATCATCGCGCGCGTTTCACGTTCGGCGACATCGAGGCATGGCGCGCAGCCCGACCCGGCGTCGAGCGCATCCTCGCCGCCGCCGACGTTCCCGGCCGCAATCTGCACGGCGTCATACCGCCGTTTGCGGACCAGCCCGTTTTCGCGACGGAGGAGACACGCTTCAAGGGCGAAGCCGTCGCCGCAATCGTCGGCGCGCGCACGACGATCGAGGCGCTCGATCTCGCGTCCTTTCCGGTCCGGTGGACGCCGTTGCCGCCCGCGCTCCGCCTCGACGAGGCGCTTGCGCCGGATGCCCCGCTGCTTCACGAAACGCGGCCGGACAACATTCTCGTTCAGGGCTATATCGAAAAAGGCGATATCGAAAGCGCCGAGGCGCAAGGCGACGTCAGCGTCGAAGGCGGCTTCGAGACCGGCTTCGTCGAGCACGCCTATATCGAGCCGGAAGCGGGTTTCGCGCGGCGCGTCGGCGACCGCATCGAAATTTCCGCGTGCACGCAATCGCCCTACATGGATCGCGACGATGTCGCCGCGATCCTCGGCATCGCGCCGCAAGACGTGCGCATCGTGCCGACCGCCGTCGGCGGCGGCTTCGGCTCGAAACTGGACCTCTCGGTGCAACCCTATATCGCGCTCGCCGCCTGGCTCATGAATAGGCCGGTGGCGATGGTCTATTCACGGCCCGAATCCATTGCGACGACGACGAAGCGCCATCCGTCCCGGATCAGGGCGCGCATATCGGCGACGAAAGACGGCAAGCTTGCGGGCGTCGACTTCGCTGGCGATTTCAACACCGGCGCCTATGCAAGCTGGGGACCGACCGTCGCCAATCGCGTGCCGGTCCACGCTTCCGGCCCCTATTTCGTGCCGCACTATCGGGCGCGCAGTCGTGCGATCCATACGCATTGCGCGCCGTCCGGCGCCTTCCGCGGCTTCGGCGTGCCGCAAATGGCGGTCGCGCAAGAGCAATTGCTCGACGAACTCAGCTTACGCCTCGGCGTCGACCCGCTGGAATTGCGCATCCTCAACGCGCTCGCAGGCGACCAGCCGACGGCGACCGGGCAATTGCTCGGCGACGGCGTCGCCTTCCGGCAATGCCTCGAAGCCTTGCGCGAGCCGTGGCGTGCGGCGCGCCGCGCCGCCGAGAGCTTCAATGCGGGCGCGCCCGGTCATGTCCGTCGCGGCGTCGGCGTCGCCGGCATGTGGTATGGCTGCGGCAACACCTCCCTGCCCAATCCCTCCACCATCCGCATCGGCCTCAAGCCGGACGGCCGGATCGCGCTGCACCAGGGCGCGGTTGATATCGGACAGGGGTCGAACACGGTCGTCACGCAGATCGCGGCGAGCGCACTGGGCGTGGGCGTGGAAAAATTCGATCTCGTCTCGGCCGATACCGATCTTACGCCGGACTGCGGCAAGACTTCCGCCTCGCGCCAGACTTTCGTCACCGGACGCGCGGCCGAGGCGGCCGGCAAGGCGCTGCGTGCGAAGATGCTGCGGCTCGCCAACGTTTCCGACGCATCGCAGATTGCGCTCGAAGCCGGTGGGCTCATCCTGCACGACAAGGGCCAGCGACACGAGATCGCGCTGGCGACCCTTCGACCGGATGCGCGCGGATACGTGCTCGCGGCGGAAGAAACCTTCGATCCGCCGACGACGCCGCTCGATGACAAGGGCCAGGGCACGCCATACGCCGTCTACGGATTCGGCGCGCACATGGCGGAGGTCGACGTCGACATCCGCCTGGGCGCGGTGAAGGTCCGCAGGATCGTCGCTGCGCACGATGTCGGCCGCGCGATCAATCCCACACTGCTCGAAGGCCAGATCGAGGGCGGCGTCATGCAGGGGCTCGGTCTTGCGCTGATGGAGGAATTTCATCCCGGCCGCGGCGAGAATTTGCACGACTACCTGATCCCGACCATCGGCGACACGCCCGCTATCGAAACCATCCTGATCGAGACGCCGAATACGATCGGCCCCTTCGGCGCCAAGGGTATCGGCGAACAGGCGCTGATCCCGACCGCGCCCGCCATCTTCAACGCCATCCGTCACGCGACCGGCGTCGTCGTGCGCCGCGCGCCGGCGACGCCGGATCGCCTGCTCGCCGCGATCAAGGCGCTTGCGTAGGCGCCGCGCTCAACGCAGCCCGTCTTCGCCCTTGATCTCGTCTTTTTTCAACCCGCCGACACGCGGCAAGGGGCGACCGGAATCGGTGAGCGCGACCGCGACCATGATCTCGTCGGCGCGCGGCGCATCGACGATGCGGACTTCCATCCCGTCGAAATGGCTGCGCACGAAGGCCGCGTCCTTGTGGCCAAGCGGAATGTCGAGCGCCACGCCCGGCCCGCCGCGTTTCTTTGACGAAGGGATCAGCGCCGCGCCCTTGCCCAGCGCCTTGCGCACGGGCGCGCCGAGTTTGGGATGCAGAATCGCGGCGGCGTGCTCCAGCTCTCCGTTCTCGCCGACGGCCGCCGCCTTGCCATAGCTTTCAACCTTGTCGCCGGGAATGCCCAGCGCGGCGACCGCGCGTTCGGCGAGCATCGCGCCGAGCGTCTCGCCGATGTCGATCAATTCGGAGAGATCCTCGACATAGCGGCCCGCGAACGGATTGGCAATCACGGCGATGGCCGCCGCACGCCGTGTCGGCGGATCGATCGGCCGGCCCATTTCGGCGCGCGTCTCCTCGACGATTGTCACGAGCTTGCGGATGACAGGCGCCATTTCGAATTCTCCCTCTCGCGAATAACGTCCTTGCGCGCAGGCGCGCCCAGAACCCCGACGACTCGCGTCGCGCCGCGCAGGCGAAGCGACGCGGCGATGATCGATCCGGACGCGATCAGACGGCGCGCCTCCTCTTCGCCGCGGGTGAGCGCGGCGGCTATGTCGCTTTCCGCGAGGTCGCCGACAGCGCGCGTGACTAGCCTGTCCCCGAGATCGCTTTGCGGATCGCATTCGCGCGCCGGCGCACGGACGATGTTCGGATGATCGGGCAGATCGACGGCGTTGGCGATCAGCGTCGCAGCGGCGTCCGCAGCGGCGGCGTTCGTGGCCAGCACGGTCGCAGTGTCCGCGATCCCGAGCGAGAAACTGCGTCCGCGCCATCCGCTCGTCGCGACGCCGCCGACGCCGTGCCGCTCCTCGAGCGCCGCGACGCCGAACAGGCTCGGTTCGTCCGGCCGGTCGACGACGCCGACGCGCAGGCTCGCGCCGTCGCGGACATGCAGCGCGATGTCGCCGCCGTTGTTGACATAGGCGCGCCGCAGCTCAACCGCGTCCAGCATGGCGGCGAGAATTTCATCCGCCACCGCGCCGGCGACGGCCGCCATGGGGGTGATGAAACGCGCGTCGCTCAGCGATCGCGCGGCGGCGTCCATCCGCCGCGCGATCACACCGTTTGGACGCGGGCGAAAGCGGCTCGCGGCCGTGCGCAGATACGGTAGCTCGGCGCAAAGCTCGTCGAGAACGGACGAAAATCGCGCGACCGCCGCCTCCAGCGCGGCGCGGCGCGCGGACTCGGAACCATCCGCCAGGACGATGAGATCGATCGGCCCGTCGTTCAGATGCAGACGCCCGTCGGCGAGCAGCGAAGCCTGCATGCGGCTGTTCATCGCCGCTCCGCTTTCGCGCGCAGCGGCCATGGCAGATCGGCGGCGAAAGGCTCGTTGACCTTCCCGGTCTCGCGCAGCACGTCCTCGAGCGGCCGCACGTGATCGACATGGCCGCCCAGGGCCGCGTAAGCGTCGAGCGGCATCGTGAATTCGATCGGCGCGACGATCGCCGGCGTCGGCACATAGCCAAAGGAATTGGCGGGCAGCAGCGTGACGTCCACCATGAAGGTGATGCCGCCGCCGGGCCACACATAGACCGGCGCGCCGCCGGCGGTCACCCGCGTCAGCGTCGACTTGACGGATTGGGTCAGCCGCACAGGATTTTCCGTGACGCCCGCGCGCAGCGAGCCGCCGGCGCCGGCCATGAACAGAACGGTGCACAGCGCCGGCTCGCAATTCTCCTTGATGCGCGCGACGGATTCCGCCAGCGGCTCCGGCAGGTCGCGCGCCACGGGCTTCAAGCTGTCGTCCAGTTCGTAATAAGCGTGCTGCTCGCCGGTGGTCGACACCATCAGCATGCGCAGGCCAGGCCGAGCGCCCTTGGCGGGTTCGAAACCCTGCACGATCTCGAGAGGATCGGAAACGTTCGTTCCGCCCCAACCGACGCCGGGATCAGCGACGTGGAAATACCGGCCTGGCGTGGACTTGCGCCCGCGCAGGCGAATGCCCGTGCCTTCGACGCCGAGCAGCTTGCCCGCCTGATGCTCGGAAAGCACGCCGGTGATGTGATCGTCGACGACGACCACTTCATCGACCTTGCCGAACCATTGTTTTGCGAACATGCCGATCGTCGCGGAGCCGCAGCCCACCCGCATGCGTTCCTCGGCCACGCCGTTCACGACGGGCGCAGCGCCGGCCTGCACGATCACGCGCGCGCCGTCGTCGATGGTCAGTTCGACGGGCCGGCCGTTGGCGAGGTCCATGAGCGTGCGGCAGGTGACGCGGCCCTCGTTCTTGCCGCCATGGGTCAGATGGTTGACGCCCCCGAGCGAGAGCATCTGCGATCCGTATTCGCCGGTCGTCACGTGTCCCACGGGTTCGCCTTCGGCGCGAACCGTGCTGCATTCGCGCCCGAGGTGCCGATCCGTGTCGATCTTCACCTTCAGACCGCAATACGAATAGATGCCTTCGGTGACCACCGTGACGAGATCGACGCCGTCGATGTTCGAGGAGACGATGAAGGGCGCGGGCTTGTAATCGGGATAAGTCGTTCCGGCGCCGACCGCGGTCACGAATGTCTCGTGAGTGTCGACAATTTCGCCGTCCCAGTCGGCGGCGCCCGCCAGAAACGGCCGCACGGCGCCGCCTTCGCCGATCGTCCTCTCCAGGAGAACATGCGGATCGGTGCGAACCAGCGCGCCGTCCTGATTTGCGTAGCGGTCGCAGGCGCCGGCTGCGCCCGGCTTGATGATGCACATGACCGGGCAGGCGTCGCAGCGAACTTTTCCATCGGCGAGCGCTGTCATGGCGCTTCCTTTCGCGGGTCGCGGACGCAATTTACAGCGGACCCAAAACCATTAGTATGCAAATACTCGACTTGTCGCGCGCAGTCTGTCAAGCAAGCGCACACGCGGTTCGCAGACGATCGGCGCGTCGAATTCGAACTGTCGGCGCGGCGGCGTTCGCAAGTCCGCGAGGGTGGCGTGCGCGCCGGTCGTGCGAATTGGAGCGCGGAATAGAGCGCGAGTTCAGGAGGCGGGAATGAGGGCCAAGCTGCTGGGTAGCGTCATCGTGACGGCGATTCTGTCTCTTCATATGCAGGCGTCCGCACAGACGCCGATCCGCATCGGCGAGATCAACAGCTACAAGGCGCAGGCGGCCTTCCTCGAGCCGTATCGTCGCGGCATGGAACTGGCTGTCGAGCAGGTCAACGCCGCGGGCGGCGTCGCCGGTCGCAAGATCGAGGTCGTCACGCGCGACGACAACGCCAACCCTGGCGACGCCGTGCGCATGGCCGAAGAACTCGTTTCCGCGGAAAAGGTCGACCTGCTCGCCGGTGGATTTCTCTCGAACATCGGCGTCGCTCTGGGCGATTTCGCCAAGCAGCGGAAGGTTTTCTACCTCGCGTCCGAGCCCCTGACCGACAAGATCGTCTGGCAGGGCGGAAATCGCTACACGTTCCGGCTGAGGCCTTCGACCTATATGCAGTCGGCCATGCTCGTTCCGGACGCCGCCAGGCTCGCGAAGAAGCGCTGGGCGCTCGTCTATCCGAACTACGAATACGGCCAGTCGGCGGCCGCGACATTCAAGGCGTTGATGAAGGCCGCACAGCCCGACGTCGAATTCGTCAACGAACAGGCGACGCCGCTCGGCAAGATCGACGCCGGCGCGGTGACGCAGGCGCTGGCTGACGCCAAGCCCGATGCGATCTTCAACGTGCTGTTCGGCGCCGATCTCGCGAAATTCGTGCGTGAAGGCTCGACGCGCGGCCTCTTCCAGTCGACCCCCGTCGTCAGCATGCTGACCGGGGAGCCTGAATATATCGATCCGCTCAAGGACGAGGCGCCGAAGGGCTGGATCGTCACAGGATACCCCTGGTATGCGATCGCGACGCCGGAACACAAGGCGTTCCTCGACGCCTATATGAAGAAGTACAATGATTATCCGCGGCTCGGCTCGGTCGTCGGCTATTCGACGATCAAGGCGATCGCCGCAGGAATCGCCAAGGCCGGCAGCCCTGACACCGAAAAGCTGATCCAGGCCTTTTCCGGCCTCGAGTTCGAGACGCCGCTCGGCAAGGCGACGTTCCGCGCCATCGATCATCAGTCGACGATGGGCGCCTATGTCGGCAAGACCGACGTGAAGGACGGCAAGGGCGTGATGGTGGATTTCGCCTACAAGGACGGCGCAAAGTTCCAGCCGAGCGACGAGGAAGTGAAGAAGCTGCGTCCAGCCGACTAACCGAGGCGCGCGGAGCAGACCGGATGACTTTCAGATGAGCCTGTCCGGTCTCTTCGTTCAGGCGCTGAATGGGCTCGCGACCGCGTCGACCCTTTTCCTGCTGGCGTCGGGCCTCTCGCTGATATTCGGCGTCACGCGGATCGTGAACTTCGCGCACGGTTCGCTCTACATGATCGGAGCCTATGTCGCGTGGTCGCTGACCGAGCACTTGCAGGGGGCGTTCGGTTTCTGGTTTGCGATCCTCGCCAGCGCGATCACCGTCGGCGTCCTCGGCGCCTTGATCGAACTGACCATCCTGCGTCGAATCTACCGCGCCCCTGAATTGTTCCAGTTGCTCGCGACGTTCGCGCTGACCCTGGTCATCAAGGATGTCGCGCTGTTCATCTGGGGCGCGGAGGATCTGCTGGGGCCGCGCGCGCCGGGCCTGTCAGGCGCAATATCGATCCTGGATCGACGCGTGCCGCAATACGACCTCGCGCTCATCGCCGCCGGGCCACTGGTCCTGATCGCCCTTCACCTGCTTCTGACCCGAACGCGATGGGGCGTTCTCGTGAGGGCTGCGACGCAGGATCGCGAGATGGTCGCCGCGCTCGGCGTGAACCAGACGCTCCTCTTCACCAGCGTGTTCGCGATTGGCGCGGCGCTCGCGGGACTGGGCGGCGCCCTGCAATTGCCGCGCGAGCCGGCGACGCTGGCGATGGACCTGACAGCGATCGGCGACGCTTTCGTGGTCGTCGTCGTCGGCGGCATGGGGTCATTGCCCGGCGCCTTCGTCGCTGCGGTTCTGATCGCGGAAATCAAGGCGCTCTGCATCGCGCTCGGCGATTGGTCGACCCCGCTCGGTATCGTGATTTCCTTCCCGAAATTCACCCTCGTCGCCGAATTCGCCGTCATGGCCATCGTCCTGATCCTGCGGCCATGGGGCTTGCTCGGCAAGCCGGACGTGGCGATCCGGCCGCACGCGTCCGCCACAACGACGATCGAGCCTCCAGACGCGGCGCAAAATCTCGCCGTGGCCGCGCTCGTCGTCGCAATCCTCGCCGTTCCGCTCGTCGCCGACGCCAGCTCCTACGTCTTCGTGTTCGGAATCGACATGCTTGTCGCGATCCTGTTCGCGGCTTCGCTGCACTTCCTCATGGGCCCCGGCGGCATGCATTCCTTCGGCCATGCCGCCTATTTCGGCCTCGGCGCCTATGCCGCCGCCCTGGCCAGCAAGGCGCTTGCATGGCCGATGTGGGCGGCGCTCCTCGCCGCGCCCGTCGGCGGCGCAATCGGCGCGATCGTATTCGGCTGGTTCTGCGTTCGCTTGTCGGGCGTCTATCTCGCGATGCTGACCCTCGCCTTCAGTCAGATCGTCTGGTCGGTCGTCTATCAGTGGGACGCGCTGACGGGCGGCAGCAACGGCATTATCGGCGTCTGGCCGTCAGCGTGGCTTTCCCCGAAACCCGTCTATTTCTGTCTTGCCCTGGCGCTCTGCGGCGCATCCGTCGTCCTGCTTCGGCGCGTCATTTTCGCGCCGTTCGGATACGCGATGCGCGCGGCCCGCGACTCCGTCGTGCGCAGCGAGGCGATCGGGATCGACGTGCGAAAGATGCAATGGGCCGCCTTCACGATTGCGGGCGCATTCGCGGGATTGGCCGGCGGCCTGTTCGCCTTCTCCAAGGGTAGCATCTCCCCGGAGGCGCTCGGCATCAGCCGCTCCGTCGACGGCCTCGTCATGGTGCTGCTGGGCGGCGTCGAGACCATTTCAGGACCGATCGTCGGCTCCGCGGTATTTCTCTTTCTTCAGGACCAGATCGCGCGCCATATCGAATATTGGCGCGCGACGCTCGGTCTGTTCATCCTCGCGCTGGTCATGCTCTTTCCGGCGGGCATCGTGGGCGCGATCCGCAAATGGGTCGCGAGCCGATGAGCCTTCTCGCTGTAGAACGCCTGTCCAAGAGCTTCGGCGGCGTTCACGCCGTCGCCGACGTGACCTTTTCGCTCGAGGCCGGCGAGATGCTCGCGATCATCGGACCGAACGGCGCCGGCAAATCGACATGCTTCAACATGATCAACGGCCAGTTGCGACCGGACGGCGGAAGGGTGCTGCTCGACGGACGCGACATTGTCGGCCTGGCCCCGCACGCCATCTGGCGCATGGGCGTCGGCCGGACATTCCAGGTCGCGGCGACCTTTTCGTCGATGAATGTGCTGGAAAACGTGCAACTGGCCGCCCTGTCTCACAGGCGCGAACTCACACGGTTCTGGCGGCCCGTCGCGCGATATCCCGCGGGACAGGCGCTCGATCTTCTCGCGCAGGTCGGCATGGCCGACCAGGCGAAACGGCCGTGCAGCGACCTCGCCTATGGCGACGTCAAGCGCGTCGAACTGGCGATCGCGCTGGCGAACGACCCCAAGCTGCTGCTGATGGACGAACCGACCGCGGGCATGGCGCCAGGCGAGCGGATCGCAATGATGACGCTGACCCGCAATCTCGCGCGCCAACGCAGCATGGGCGTTCTCTTCACCGAACATTCGATGGACGCCGTATTCGGATTTTCAGACCGTCTTCTCGTTCTGGCGCGCGGCAAACTGATCGCGCAAGGAACGCCCCAGGAGGTGCGCAACGACCCCGCCGCCCGCAGCGCCTATTTCGGTTCGGAGCGCGCTTTCGAGGGAGTGAAGCCTTGACCGCGCCGCTCCTCAGCGTTCGCGGGCTCGACGCGTTCTACGGCGCTGCGCAGATCCTGTTTTCCATCGATTTCGATCTCTACGCAGGCGAAGTCGTCGCGCTCATGGGCCGCAACGGCGCCGGCAAGACGACGACCTTCGAATCGATCATCGGCCTTGTCGCGCGGCGCTCGGGCTCCATCCGGTTCAGAGGCGACGAAATCGTCAGCCTCAAACCGCATGAGATCGCGCGGCGCGGTCTTGGCTTCGTGCCCGAGGACCGGCGGATATTTTCCGACCTCACCGTGATAGAGAACCTCGAGGTCGGCCGCCGGCCGCCACATGACGAAGCCGGGCTTTCGCGGGAAGCCTGGACCCCGGAGCGCCTGTTCGAGCTTTTCCCGAACCTGGCGGAAGCGCGTCACAGATCCGCAGGCCGCATGTCCGGCGGCGAACAGCAGATGTTGACCATCGCCCGCACCTTGATGGGCAATCCGCTCGCGATCTTGCTGGACGAGCCTTCGGAGGGAATAGCGCCGATCATCGTCGATCAGATGATCGTCATGATCGAACGCCTGAAGGATTCCGGCGTCGCGATCCTCGTATCAGAACAAAATCTGCCGTTCGCCGCTGCGGTCGCCGGCCGCGCCTACGTCGTCGAACATGGGCAGATCAAGTTCTCCGGCGAAATGCGCAGCCTCGTCGAGAATCAGGACGTGCGTCGCGCCTATCTGGAACTCTGAGACTGTCCAACCTCTGGTGCAAAGACGGCCGTCCAGCGTCCATCCACGACCCGGATGTCTTGCAGGCGGCCGAAGCCCGGTGCGGCGTCTCCCGGGCGCAGTTCCGATACGCCGCCCGGGCCCGCGATAATCACGCGGTCGCGCAGGACGCGCATCATGCCTCCCCGTTCTGTCGTCTCCTTGATCGTCGCGGTCGGGGCATAGTCGACAGTCGCGGTGAAATTGTCGCGCTCGGCTATCGCGACATCTTTCGGGAGAGGCGCGCCTGCTGCGACAAGCCTTTCGGCCTGCGCGCGCGACGGTTTGGCGAACAGCGCGAGATGCTCCTGGCCGCTCACGCCCGGCGTCCCGTCGTTCTGCGCGACGGCGACATAAGCGAAAATGGCGACGCCCGTCGCCAATCCCGCGCCGGCCAGCGTCATTGCCTGATCGACGGTGAACATTCCTGCGCCTCTCGCATCTTCTCGCGTCACCTTTCGGGGGACGCTATGCGGCCGTATACGTTCTCGCTGAATTTGTAGACCTGGGCGCCGACAAAAGAAGCGCTGATCATCATCGCCAGGAACACGGCGATGATCTTCGGCACGAATGTGAGCGTGGCCTCCTGTATCTGGGTCAGCGCCTGAAAGAACGCGATCGCGATCCCGACCGTCATCGCCGCCGCGACTGCGGGCGCGGACCCCAAAATGATCGTCGTCAAGGCCAGTCGCATCAGATCCAGCGCGTCGGTTTCGCTCACTACGAAATCGTCACGTCGCTCGAGATCGGAAGAATGGCGCCGTTGTCCAGCGTCGCCACGAGCCCGCCGTTCAGGATCGTCACCGCGGTGACGACGCCCGACACCGAACCATCGAGAGATGAGACTTTTCTGCCGAGCAACGCTTCCGCATCCGTCAACGACGTGTTCTGCAAGATCTGATCGAGCTTGCTGTTCGCCTGGACCGCCTGTTCCACGCTGGAAAAGGTCGCGAGCTGCGATACCCATTGCGTCGAATCGGTCGGGGCGGTCGGATCCTGATTGCGCATCTGCGCCATGAGGAGCTGCAGGAAATCGTTATACCCGAGCGTGGACACGCCGCTGCCCGCAACGTTTTGCGCTCCTGTGGCGGCGGCGGGCGTAGATGCTGGCGCGCTCAATTGCATGACGACTTTTCCTCTACAAGGTCTCGCGAGATGCCGACGCCCGCTTCTTCCGCCCGATACAATGCGCGCACCGCCCGCAAGGCCTCGAACGCCCGCCCGGATCGCAGGAGCGCGCCGACGGAGCAAAACGCCTCGCGCCGACTCGCCTGCGCCTCCGTCGAAGATAGGCTGTCAAGCATGCGCAGAACTGACGGTCGCAGCACAGCGACGCTCCCGGGGTCCATCAACATGGTCTGTATCGCGAAATAGGCCTGCCGCAGCAGGCTGGTGGCCTCCGCGGCCTGCATCACGTGATTTTCGAGCAGAAACGTCACATCGTTCAGCAGATGCAGGGATACGCGACGGTCGACGCTGAATACCGCTCCGTTCACGTAGATTTTTTCGCCGGCGCGGAGCGTGATTTTCATGAACGGCCTTCCAGGCCGCTCCGGATGGCGGCGTTGATCTCGATTAACGCGTCGATGCTTGCCGCCTTCACCTCTCTCAAATCCGCGGAACGCGCGAAAATCCACCGCCCGATCGAGATGATGTTTTGCCGCGTTTCCTTGGGCAGGGCGTTTTCCGGATGCGCCGCATCCACCATGAAGATCGCCCAGAGCGCCTCCATCGCATCGAGAGCTCCATGGAGACGCCCGACGTCGCCGGGCGTCTCGCGAGCCGCTTCCAGCCGGTCGATCACAACATCCAGCGCCATCAATTCGTTCCGGCGCGCTTCCGCCTGATCGTCCGCGACAATCTCTGCATAGCCGCTGCGATACATCGCCATTCCTCAGATGAAATTGACCAGGCTGAGGTTGGCGAGCTTGGCGGTCGTCTGATAGCTCGCCTGAAGCTGCGTGCTCAGCGTCGACAGGCGAACGGAAACTTCCGCCGTGTCCACGGATTCGATATCGCTCAACCGGTTTTGCAATTGAACTTTCTGCGCCTGCAGTTCGTCGTTCGCATCCTGAACTAATGCTTTCTTCAACCCGACGTCGGACGAAAGATCCGTCAATTTCTGGATCGATTGCCCGAGCGCGCTCGTCGCTTGCGCAACGACGGCGCTCCGCGCATCCGCGCCGAGCGCCGGAAGCCCGAGCCCCGCAAGCATCGTCAACGACTTCATCAGGTCTCGCATGGCCGGCGACGCCGCGGTCGCCGAACTCGTCAGCGACAGGGATTCCGATATCCAGCTTTCGCCCGTGTTGTCGGTCGCATGCGCCCACAACGTGGCCCAATTGCCCGGATTGAACAATTGCGTGAATTCCGTATCGAGAAACGACTGCATATCGGCGCCGGAGACGGCCGAGGTCGCGCTATCGCCGGGCCTGGCGCCGAACCGCGCCTGAAACGCCTCGTTCACCGCCGCTCCCGGCCCGTCAGCCGTGTCAAAGGAGACGTCGTTGAGGGGACTTCCGTCGTTGCTCAAGCCTGCGAACAGATAGGAACCGTCGAAGGTCGTATTGGCGAGCGAAACGACCTGTTTCAACGCCGCCTTGGCTTGTTCCCCGATTGTGCTCGCATCAGCGCCGCCGGCGTTCGTCGAAAGAAGCGCCTGCTGCAATGATTGCGCAACCTTCGTCATGGCGCCCAGCGTGTCGTCGACGGCGCCGAAGCGCGCCGTCAGGTAATTGTCGGACGCAATCAACGCATCCTTTGTCGCAATTTGCGCGCGCAGGGATGCGTCAGCGCCCGAGCGATAGCCCAGCGCCAATCCGATGTCGCTGTGACGGCCGCTCGACAATTCCTGTTGCGCCCGCGACAGTTCGGATTGCAGCCGCCCGATCGTCGCGCGCGTCAGCAATTGCGCGGTCGCAGTTGAAACGGTCGTGATCATGACGGCTGCAATGCGCTGAACAGGGCCGCATACATGCTGTCGATCGTCGCCAGCATTTTTGCGGACGCCTGATAGGAATTCTCCAGATCGAGCATTTGCGACATCTGGTCGTCGATATTGACGCCAGTCGCATTGGACAGGGCGGCTGTCGCCTGCACGAGCGACGCGTTCGAATTGGTCGCCTGATCCGCCGCCTCCTGTCGCGCGCGTTCGAACCAGGCCTCCGATTGCGACGCAAGATCGACGACGCTCAGGCGCGAGGGCAGACCCGCGGCCTGGAAAGACTGCGATGCGCCCAGCGCATCGGCAAGCGCGTAGAGCCGCGAGGAATAATTGAACGACCCGTTCGGATTGGAGACATAGGCGGGATCATTTCCGATTCCGCCGTCGCGCAACGGGCTCGGATCGTCGATGACGCTGGGATCGACATGAATGGCCGCAGCGATCCCGGCAACGCCATGAGCCGGCGTCGCTGGGCTTCCGGACCATGCAAAGAGGCCCGTCCGCGCCTCCAGCGACGAGCCGGCCGCTGGCGTCTGGACAAATGCCGAGACGAGGCCGGTTGCGATTTCGTCGAGTTGCGATTGCAGGCCCGTCGCAATCGTATCGCGAAACGTGGAAAGCCCGGCCAAGACGCCGGCCTTGAGCGGCATGGCGGCGGCAGGCCCCGTGACGGCGACGCCGTCGATGTAGACGGCCTGACCGTTCGCGCCGGCCGTATAGGTCTGCGTCGACGCCATCGACACCGTCCGCGCCGCGCCCTGAAACAAGGCTACGCCGGAATCCGTGTAGATGGACATACCTCCATTGGAGTCCTGGATCGTCGAGATAGACACCTGCTTCGCGAGATCATCGAGAAGCGCGTCCCTGCGATCCAGCGCGTCGGTTACATCTTGACCGGCCGCCTGCCCGGCGACGATGGCGGCATTGGTCTGGCCGAAGGACGCGAGCAGCGAATTGATCGTCGAAACCGAAGCGGCCATGTCGCGATCGGCCTGAAGCCGGGCCTGCTGCACCGTATCGGATGCGTCATTGAGCGTCGTCGCCAGCGACTGCGCCGCGCTCACCGCCGATGCGAGCCCCGCAGCATCCTGTGGCGCAGAGGCGGCCTGAAGCAGCGCCGCCTTCAGGTTCGAAATCCGCGCGGAGGGAGATGCGCCATCCGCCGGATCGCCGAAGATCGTCTGCAAGGACTCGAGAGCCTTCGACACCGCCTCGTCGCCCTGCGCCGTGGCGCTCGCGGTAAGAACTGCATTTTGCAAAGCGAGATCTGTCGCGCGCGCCACACGCGTTGCGCTCGCCGTCCCCGTAACGGACGTCTCGACGAGCGCGATTTTCCGCACATAGCCCAGGGAGCCCGCGCCGGATACGTTTCGCGACAAGGTCGCCGTCTGAAACGCATTGGCGGCCAACGCGGATTGAGAAGACCGAAATGCGGCCTGCAGACTCATGATCGTCGCTCCCCGAGATCGTCGCGGTCAGACCTTCAGGTTGACGAGAATGTCCGCCATGTCGGTGGCGACCTGAAACGCCTTCGAATTTGCCGAATAGGCGCGCTGGGTTTCGATCATGTCCGTCAACTCCGCCGCAATGTCGACGGTCGAACTTTCGAGCGCGGACGAGACGAGCGAGCCGAACGCTCCGACGCCCGGCGAGCCGACCACGGCCTCTCCCGAGAGCGAGGACACGTCGTAGACGTTGCCTGAAAGCGGCTCCAGATTGTCTGGACTTGGCGTCGTCGCCAGGCGTATCTCGCCCTCTTTCGCGCGCGCGCCGTTCTGGTAGACGGCGTAAACGGACCCGTCGGCGTCGATCGAAATTCGGCTGAACGGCGACGGCGCATTGCCGTCCACGGATGCGCTGTTGACGGAATATGGAGCGCCCAATTGCGTCATCCCGCCGATATCGAGCTTCAGCGTCTGGCCGTTGGGCACGGATAGGTCGAGCGTCTTGCCCGCAGGGCTCGTGATCGCGCCGGTCGTCCCGTCGAACTGCAGATTTTCGGTTACGATCGGGCCGGACGAATAGGGAAACCCGCCGCTGCTCGACGCAGACTGGTCATATACCGCCGTCTCCCATGAATTCGCTCCGGTCTTTGTGAAATACACGTCCAGCGTGACTTTGGAGCCGAGGTTGTCGTAGACGACCAGCGACGACTTGGAGGTCCAGCTAGCGGACGCGGAGTTTGAGGAAGGCAGATTGGCGGCTGCGACCGGATCGGCGTTCGCCGCCAGATTCGCGGAGAATATTCCGCTCTTGGTGGGCGAGGCCATGAGGCCCGAGGCATTGACCTTCAGTTGCGTCAGACCGGAGAAACCGACGGCGTCGCTGGCGCCCGCCGATACGCCCATGAGCCGGAATCCGCCGGCGTTGACGAGATAGCCATCCGCGTCCTGACGAAACGAGCCTTCGCGCGTCAGGTGAGGTTTTCCGTTCGCATCGGCGACGACGAAATAGCCGCCGCCCTGGATGCCGAGATCCGTCGATGACGATGTCGCGACCAGCGCGCCTTGCTGGCTTATGCCGTACCGGATACGTGTGTCGACAGCTCCGGACGCGTATTGTGCGAGCCCGCCCGTGATCAGCATCGTCTTGAATTGAGCCGAGGCCGCCTTGTAGCCGATCGTATCGGCATTCGCGATATTGTCGGACAGGGTCGACAGTCTGGTGGACTGTGCGTTCATACCGGAAACGCTGGTGCGCATCGCGCCGAAAATCGACATGGGTTTCTCCGATTTCGCCTTGTGGCCTCAGGCATGAAGCGCATGCGCCGGCATGCTCGCCGGCATGCGCGCTATCGACGCCCGCTCGTGGAAGGCTACCGGTTGTGGGCGTCTCTCGAGGAGGCAATAGCCGAGAAAACGTTTCGAATCGATCGGATCGTAGCCCATGCGCGCTTTCAGTTTCTTCCGCAATTTGCTGACGTGGCTCTCGACGACGTTCTCGTCGACCTCGTCATCGAAGAGCCCGTAGATCGAATGAAATATTTGCGCCTTGGTGACACGCCGACCGCGATGCGAAGCCAGAAACTCGAGGATGCGTCTCTCCCGGCGCGGTAGCGGAAATTCGCAGCCGTCGACCTCCGGGTCCCTGCCGTCGCAGAATACGCGGATCGCGCCGAGCGACGAGGCTTCGGCTTTGGCCTCCGATCGACGCTGAATCGCGCGCACCCTCGCCAGCAGCTCGCGGACGTGAACGGGCTTGCGCACGACATCATCGACTCCGCAAGCAAACAGATCGAGCGTTCGCTCCAGCGTATTGTGCTCGCTCAACGCGATCACGGGCGCATGGCTTCTTCCTTTCACAAGTTTGACGTAGACGGCCCGGTCGCAGACATCGCCGATGAGAAAGCACTCCACCGACGCCAGTTCGGCCTTGGTCGCTCCCGCAAGCCAAATCTCGAAATCGGCGTCGACGAAGGCGACGAGGGCGGCTCCGATGCGTTCGAATTGAGATTTGAAGGCTGACGCAACCTGAGTCCGCGCTTCCACGAAAATGATCATTCAAGGCTCCCTGAGACCCGAAGCCCGATAACAATCGGAGCGGGCGTCGATTCTTTCAATAATTGTATATAATGGTTAATAATTGGTTAACGTGAAGCTTATCTTATGTATTTACCTTACGTTATTGCCTTACAGTTACGTCACCATGCGGCATCTACTATTTTGTTCGTTCTGCCGAGCACATGGTTCGGGCCGACGTCGTCCATGCGCCCAAACCCTCCGCCACAAGATTGCGGATTACAGCGCATACATACGTGGCTTGCGCTGTTCGGTTGGCCGGACTTGCGTGATATCGCGCGACCGCCTCGGTCCAGTTCCCGGTTCGGGCGTGCAAAGCAGCCAGATAAGCCGCGCCATACCTCACGTTCTTCGACGGATCGAACATTTCCTCGAGAGACGTGAATCGATCGCGATGAAAGCGGAGATTGATCTGCATGCAGCCGATATCGATCGGCGTCGCACCTGATTTTTGAGCCTGATCGACCGTCGCCAGCGCCTGGGCCTTGCTTGCCGGATAATGCGCGACGCCGCCGACATCCACCGCAAACGGATGCAGCGAGCGATCTTTGCCGCTTTCGACAAGGCCGACGGCATAAAGCACGCCAAGCGGTACGCCGTGCCTGTTCGACGCAACGATCAATTCGCGCTCACATACATTATTGTGGTCGCGCCCATCCGCGCGCGCGCCACTACAGAAGCAAATCACGACGAGCGCCGGAAGAAGCATGGTCTGGATGCGCGTGGTCCATATGGCTGGACTTGCCGTGGGCCTGCGAACCCGACGCGTCCCGCCGCTCGCGTTCGTCGGATCGCCGCTCGCCGTCCGATCGCCCTTCGATCGAAGAATGAAACATGCCGCTAAACTCATGATGCGTCATCTCTTGACGGTGGTTCGGCGCGTTCTGCTGGTGCGGAACGACAGAGACATCGACGCCGACGCCTGTCGCCTGTTGAAGCCTGGCCTCGAGCATCGTTCGTTCATTCTCGATGAATTGGGCCGCCTCCGGAGCCGCCGCGATCTCGATCGAAGCTCGATCGTCCGCAACGGCTATACGGACTTCGACATCGCCCGCGCCTTCGGTCCGCAATACCAGACACATATTATCCAACTGGTCCGTGTGGGCCGAAATCAGAGCGGACCGAACCGTTTGCTCGACTGCATCCGCTGTCTGCGAATTTGACAAACGCGTCGATGAAGTCTCGCCCAGCTCATTGCTCGCAATATCGATCAGACTTGCGGGGAGTTGCCGCGTCGCGTCGCTTGCGGGTTGACTCGCGCCGGGCGCGCTTGCGCCGGGCTGGTCAGAAGCCGGAATCGGCGCTTGACTCGTCGACCGCGCATTTCCCCCCTCTATTCGGGCGTGGCCCGCTCCGCTAAACGGCGGCGCCGCATTGGGCTCGCTTCCACCCCGGGGCGCAGGCAAACGATGCCGCGACTCTGCAATGATATTGGCGCTCGCCCCCTCTTGCCCGCCCTCCGGACCTTCGCCCGTCCGTTCGGCGACCATCCTGCCGCCCGGCAATGCCCCTGCGATCCTCCGCCGCAGAGGATCTTCTGCAGTCACGGTCGACGCGATTGCATGCGGCGTCGCGTCCATGCCGCGCGAGAGCGGCGCGATTGAGCCGTTTGGCGGGAAAGCAGACGGATAAAATTCAATGAGGGCGTCAATTCTCCCGCCCCCATTGGCCTCGGCCGGTGGACATGTACGATCTTCCCCGGCCGGCTCTGGCCCGGCCCTGCACACGTGCTTAACCTGGCGTCCGGCATCCTGGCCTCGCAACCCGCTTGCATGCGCTATGACGGCGTCAAACACGTCGGGTTCGAGGTCTGCATGCGCATTTGATTTCCGTTGCTCGAAGATATTTTCTTGCATGCGCAAGGTTGCAGGATTGACGCGCATTATTGGCGGCTCGCGAGAAGCCGCTCGGCGTCTTCGATTTGCGCGAGCGCGCCCTGCGTCGCCGCCGATTGCTCGTCGCCTCGTTCCGACGACGTATCGCGTTCATGCGGCGCGCCCGCCCCGCTCGCATCGCCGTCTTCCATAAGCATCCGTGCACAGTGCCGCAGCAGCCGGTCGACCGTCTCCAGATGCAGGCTCGGTGACTGCGACATGGCGGCGGGCACGGCGGCGTCGTCATAGATGACTGCGAGCACTCGATAGAGCGCGCATCTCTCATCGCTGCTGGACCCGCTCCGGGGCGGACCGCATGTCGCGTTGATCGTGGAGAGCGCATTGGTCCGGTCGCCATGCACAAGCGCGGCGCGTGCGAGGCGCAGCCCGATCCGCATGCGGGCTTCGTCCGGCAGCAAGCCGAGAGCATTCAGCATCGCAGCGCGTTTGTCTGGAGCCTGCTCTTTCCAGATCCGCTCGCCGAGGCTTTCGAAGTCCTTGAGAAAACGGGGGGCATAGACGGATTTGGAAAAAACGACGAAATACCGTTCGACGAGCCCTTGCAAGTCCGCCAGTTCGGACACGCTATCGAGCAGACGCATTTCCTGCCGCAACGACATTTCCTCGATGAGACCGCCTGGCGCCAGGATTCGTGCGGCGCGCAATTTGTCTCTCGCAGCCGGTCGATCCCTTTCCATCACGAATCGCGCTTGTGCGAGCGCCACGGCGCCGGCGACTTCCGGGGACACGTCACGCGGGTCGATCACGTCCAGCGCCGCCTCAGCGCCGCTGTGAGCTGCGTCCGCATACTGGAACGCCTGCTCAAGGGCTTTTCGATCCGACACATCTTTCGGCGCGAGCTCAAGCGCCGGCCTGACGAGATCGGCCTCGCCTCCCGTGAGTAGATAGAACATGAGCGCCGCGCGATTGCGACCGTCCGCCCAATCGACCTGCCCGCTCCGGACGGCGGAGACAAAGCGCGCCAGAACATCGTCGCTTGCATCCTGCCGCAATTCGACGCCAGTCGAGACGCCATCCTGCATATCCTGCATTTGACGGATCAGTTCGAAAGGACGGGCGCCGTCCGACGCGTGAGCCGGTGCGCCGGCCAATGCGCCGATAGTCGCCAGGGCGCGCAGCGCTGCTTTCATGGGGCCGTTCGCCTGAGCAGAATCTCGATACGCCTGTTCTCCCTCGCATTCGGCGTTCGAGAATTGATCGGCCTGCGATCGGCGTATGCCTCGACCCTCTCGATTCGCTGCTCGGGCAGGCCGCCCTGGACCAGCCCGAAAAACGCCGTCTGCGCTCGTGCGAAAGAAAGACGCCAATTGTCGTAACCGACGCCCTTGAAGGGCCGTGCGTCCGTGTGCCCGCGAATGATCAAAACGCCCGACCTGTCCTTCAAGGCGTTTGCAATCGCCGCGAGCCAGCGCGCCAGTTTTCCCTCGGCGCTTGAGGAGCCGACCGCAAACGTTCCGACGTCCGATCGGTCCGTCAAATTGATGAGCAACCCCTCCGGCGTCTCATGGACCGACAGCGTGTCTCCCTGATCACGACGGAGATCGCCGTCGGCTCTCGCCTCGATGGCCGCCTTCAGGTCGGGCGCGTCTGCGCCTTCGCCGCCCTGGCTCTTCGTCGCCGTCTTGTCTTTGGAGCTCGATCGATTTCTCGCATTCATGCCAGGAAAGGCGTCGTCGATTTCTTCACGCGCATCCGGGCCGCCGCGCGCCGACGACGTCGACATCCGCGGCTTCCGATCCATGTTTTCATGCGAATGCGGAGCTGACCGGGACTCGCTCTCCGAAGCAGGCTTCGCCGCTTCGCTGGCGAGCTTGTCGATGGACTTCGAGCCTGATGACGAGGCGTCGAAATCCACTTCCCTTGGATCATTCAGGCCCTTGCGCGCCGGCGTGGTGTCCGACAACCGGATCGGATTGAAATAGCGCGCGAGCGAACTCCGCGTCTGCTTGGTTGTCGAATTGACGATCCACAGAACCAGAAAAAACGCCATCATCGCGGTCATGAAATCCGCGAAAGCGACCTTCCAGACGCCGCCGTGATGGTCCTCGTGATCTCCATCGCCGCGCCGGCGAACGATCACGATCTCATGCACGTTTTCTGATTCATTCATCGGCACGACCCAACTCGCCGAACAAGGCGGCGAATTTCGCCGGCCATCTGGAGAAATCCGCGCGCATGATCGTCGATCCGATCTCCGCTTGCAGGCGCTCCTCCTCACAGGAACGCAAGATGGTCGTGACGCCGATTTTGCCGAGACTGCCGGTGACGATTTTGCAGTCTTCAGTCGGCCCCTCGACAACGACCACGACATCCGGCATCTCGGCGAGGCGCTCCTCAAGCTGGGCGACGAACGATGCCCGCACACGCTCACGCTGCCGCGCTTCGAGAAACGGCGCGAGGATGTTCACGAGATTTCGGGAAACCTGCCGCTCGAATGCGGCACGGGCGTTCGCGGCCTCTTCGGCCACACGATCCTGGCATTCTTTCGACCACGTCGCATAGGCGGCTTTTCGCCAGTCGACAGACAGGGAGATCGCTTCGTTGACCATGACGCTTGCGCGCGCCGTCGCATCGTCGATTCGAAAATCGACGTAACTCCCGACGTGAGCGGACGCATCCGTTCCACCGGAAGACGCAGCCGGATCGACCGGGGCGCTCGCCCGCGAGCTGTTTCCGACATCTGGAAGATAGTTTGCAAGCGACATCATCGACCGGTCACGCGTCAGCTCTCAGCCAGTCCTTGACGACGCGCGCGGCCTGAAGATCGTCGGTCTCGACGAGCATCTCGAGTCGCTTCTGCGCGCGCTGTCGCGGATTGTCGCCGAGCGCGATCAGCTTCCGATCCGGCTCCGGATCGCCCTCCCGCGTCTTCGGACCGACAAGTTCGGCGATTTCGGTCGCCACAACGCGATCCGGCAAACCAACTGCAGCGGGAGAACGCCACGCAAGACCGCGCATGGCGACCAGACCGGCGATGCCGGCCACCGCGACGATCGCCAAGGCATTGAAGATCGAACCGATCTGGCGGGCGGCGATCGTCGCCAGGCCAGGCTCCGGAACCGGCGCGAGGTCATTGGCGGCGTCGACGAAATCAACCGCCGAGACCTTGATGCGGTCGCCGCGGTCTTTCGTCAGCCCGACCGCCGTGGACGCCAATTCCGACAGCTCGGAGAGCCGGCCCGCCAGCAGCTCTTCGGCCTTTTCTCCGAGCGTGGCGAGAAGCGGCCTCCTGTTGATCAACACCGCCACATTCAGGCGTTCGATCGCATATTCGCCGGCGGTCGTCACGATTGTCTTGGAGGAGATTTCATAGTTCGTCAGCTCCTCCTTCTTGTTGTTTTCCTCGTTCGACACCTTGCCATCGCTCTTGGTCTTGTCGGTTGGAATGTTCCGTTCGACCGACGTGGGCGGCGTCCCGTTCGAATTCTGCGCGGTTTGATTTTCCCTGACGGTTCGAACGGATCGTTCGATGCGGGACTCGGGATTGTAGACGGTTTCCGTGATCTGACGTTTGTCGGTATTCAATTGCAAGACCACGCTGACCTGCAGGTTCCCGGCTCCAACGACGGGCGCGAGGGACTGCCTGACATTTTCTTTCAAGGCGTCGGCGATCGTCTTTTCGAGCGTCAGCGCCGCCGTCGCGCCGGACGAGTCGCTTTCTCCACCCGCGGCGAGCACACTGCCATCCGCGCTCAGCACGGTGACGGCGTCGATGGTCAATCCGGACGTCGATGCGGAGACAAGTCGCCGTATCGCCTGCGCAAGCCCTTTCTCCGCCGACGAGGAGAGGCGCACAACGACAGAGGCGCTCGCCGCCTGTCGCGTTCGCCGAAAGCCGCCGTCCGTCTGTGCGGCGATGTGCACGCGCGCTGCCTTCACGCCGTGCATGGACTGAATGCTGCGCGCGAGCTCGCCTTCAAGCGCTCGAATGCGCGTGATTTCTTGCATGAACGATGTCAGACCGAGCGATCCGAGTTTGTCGAACAATTCATATCCCGCATTGGCGTTGCGGGGCAGGCCCCGGTCCGCGAGAATCATGCGGGCGCGCGAGGCCTGCCCGTTTTCGACCAGCACGGCGCCGCCGTCCGATGTCACATCGAAAGACACGTTTGTTTCGCGCAGCGCGCTGGTGATCCGCGCGAGATCCTGAGGATCGAGCCCCGAGTAGAGCACCTCGAAGGCAGGTTTGTTGGCGAAATAGCTTGCAAGGGCGACGACTGCGACAACCGCCGCGCCGGCGAGGCCGAGCTGCCAGAGCCGGCGCGGTCCGAGAGCGCGAAGCGAACTGACGATCTGTTGGAATTGAGCCCCAAGCACCAAGCCGCTCCCGCGCAATAGGCCGACGATCGCTCGCCAACCTTGCGCGGGAGTTGCCCTGGAGCGTTCAGCCGAACAGTTTCAGGATCATCTGCGAATTCTGGTTCGCGATGGCGAGCGACTGCACCCCGAGCTGCTGCTGGGTCTGCAGGGCCTGGAGGCGCGTCGACGCCTCGTTCATATCGGCGTCCACGAGCGCGCTAACGCCATTCGTCAACGCGTCGGACATCGCCGAAACAAAGCTCTGCTGCAGCCCGACGCGGGTCTGCGTGGCGCCGATCTTGGCGTTGTAGTCCTGAAGGGAGGCCAGCGTCTTGTCCGCATCGGCGATAAACGTATCGAGCGACGAAGTCGTCGTTGCGGACGTTACCGACAGGCCGGTGAAATCGGTTCCCGTGCCGGCCGCCGTGCCCGTGCCGCCTTCGAGAATGCCGGATCCTGCGGTTGCGCCCGCGCCTGTGCCCGTCAAGGCGGCGGTCGTCATGGTGATCTTTCCCACCGAGGTCGCGCCCGTGGCGTCCCGATCGAACGACGACACCAGTTCAAGCGTCGCTTGGGATCCGTCGAAGAGATTGACCCCGGAATAGGTCGACGAATTCACGATCGAGGTGAGCTGCTTGGTCGCCTGCGCGATGTCCGTGCCGATCTTGTCGAGATCGGCGCCCGGCTGGCGCGCGGTCACGAGATCGTTCTTGATCTGGTTCATGACCGAGATCACGTTGTTGACCGCCGAATTCGTGAAGCTCAGCATGGCCGCGCTCTGCGACAGAGAAGTCTTCACGGCCCCCAGCGCGCCATTGTCCGATTTCATCGTCGAGGCGATCGACCAGTAGGACGCATTGTCCGCTGAACTCGCGACCTTCAGGCCCGTCGAGATCTGGTTTTGCGTCGTCTGCAGGCTCTTCTGCGTCGCTGCGAGGTTTTGCAGCGCTGTGAGAGCCGAGGAATTCGTGAGAATGCTGGACATGCGTCGTCCCTTCCTGAGTTGCGAGAGTCATGGGGACATGCCGTAGCGGACGGCGAAACAGAACGGCATCATGCGCGGGGCGCGGTCTGTCGAGGACTGCGCCATCTGTCGTCGGAAGAGGGATACTTTCAATAAGTTGCGTTTTTGCTAATTGCCACCATTCAGCCGAATGAACGCACCAGCCCGCCAACCAGCAGCGTCCAGCCATCGATCACGACAAAGAACAGAACCTTCACAGGCAAGCCGATCACCGATGGCGGCAACATCATCATGCCCATCGACATCGTGATGGTCGCGACGATGAGATCGATGACCAGAAAGGGCAACGCGATGAGAAAACCGATCTCGAAGCCTCGTCGCAGTTCAGACATCATGAAGGCCGGGACGAGAATAGCGAGCGATGCCACGGCCCCCTCTTCGACGCGCTCCGGCCGACCGCGCAGGTCGGTCAGCATTTTGAGATCCGCCGCACGGACATTCGCATTCATGAAATCACGAAACGGAGCGACAATTCGCTCGGCCGCCTCTCGTTCGCCGATCGTGTGTTCGACCAGGGGTTGCACGCCCTCATTCCACGATTTTTCGAGCGTCGGCGTCATGACGAACAGAGTCAGGAAAAGCGCCAGGCTGACCAGAACCATGTTTCCCGGCGTATTCTGCATCCCGAGCCCGGACCGCAGAAAGGACAGGGCCACGATGAAACGGGTGAAGCTCGTGGTCATGACGAGCAAGCTCGGCGCGATCGACAGCACGGACAGAACGGCGACGAGCTGGACGATCCTGCCGGAGACGGCGCCATCCGCGAATGCAAGCGCCGGATCCGACGCTTGAGCCCAGGCGCACGTGCTCGTCATCAGTATGGGCAGCAATGCCGCGATTGGCAGGCGCGCCTTGCGCATCATTGAATGACCAGGGTTTGTATCAACACGGCTTCGGCCTCCTTTCCGATGCGGAAGCGGGCCCGCTCGAGGAGATCCTCGCGCAAACGGCGCAGCCCGTTCGGACCTTGAAGTTGCCGTGCTGACACGGTGCGGAGGAAGTCCGTTACGTCGGACGAGAATTCGATCAATTGTTTGTCCAGCGTCTTTGCGCCCGGCCCGGCTATCGCCAGGGCAAGTTCCAGTCGCACCCACGCC
The DNA here is from genome assembly GCA_036796555.1 of Rhodoblastus sp. Lineage (GTDB taxonomy): Bacteria > Pseudomonadota > Alphaproteobacteria > Rhizobiales > Beijerinckiaceae > JAJXWB01. The sequence continues at coordinate 27,690 of DAIRCS010000012.1, forward strand.
CCGGGCGGCGCGGAGAGGTTCGTGACGATCGGCTTAAGTTCCCGGAGCATGGCGTCGTGGTCGACCATCGCAACCTTTCGCCTCGCGGCGTTTGGCTCGTTCGATCCGCTTTCCGCCCGTTTCACACTGCCCCACAGGCCGCCGAGCGAACCGATGGCGAGCGACAGGAGCGTGCAGAGCAGAAGGGGAACGATATTCTTCATGCGCTCGTCCGCGCTCAGAATGGACGCACGAGATCGACGATCTGATGCAGCAGGCTCGGTTGCTGCACCTCGCTGAGCCGTCCCCGACCCCCATAGGAAATTCTCGCTTCGGCGACCTTGTCGTAAGTGATCGTATTGTCCCGACTGACGTCGCGCGGGCGGACAATGCCGGAAACCTTGAGTTCGCGGAGTTCGTGATTGACGCGAACCTCCTGCGATCCGCTGATGAGCAGGTTTCCGTTCGGCAGAAGCTCCGTGACGATCGCCGCGACCGACAATTGTATCTTTTCGGATCGCCCGATATTGCCCTGCCCTTTCGAGGACGACGTCGTGCCGGCATTGGCGGCGCCGTTGATTTGTCCGGCCATAACCGGCATCGCGATCGCGCCGTCGAACGAGGTCTTGAATGCCGACTCGCTCGTCCTGTCGGTCGAGTTCCCCAAAATCGCGCTATCGTTGATCGCGATCACGATCGTGATCAGGTCGCCGATCCGGGCGGCGCGTGCGTCCCGGAACAGATCGCCGCCCCGCTCATCCCACAAGGACCGCAATGGTCCCGTATAGGTCGCTCGCGAATCGGCAATTTGCCGAAGGTTCGTCTCGGCAGCCAACCCGTCGCCGACAGCGGTCATGTGCGGAGCGCGTCCGATATCGCGTGGATCTGCGGCGCAAGCCGAAAGAAACATTGCGCCAGCGGCGGCGGCCTTGCGTCTCACGATCCGCTCTTCCCGGCTTCAGCGACCGCCTCGGATCGCCTGAGCGCCTTGTCAGCCAGACGCGCGCCGCGATCCGCCCCCATTTCATTCATGATCGCGCTCGCCGCGCGAGCGTTCAGCTTCATGAGAATGCTGACGGCCGCTTCGTCGCTCATCGCGCCAATCTGTTGCGCGGCCGCTTCCGGCCGCATCTTGGAATAGGCTTCCACCAGGTTGTCGCGCGCCGCCGCCCGAAGCTTCTCGCGCCTTTCCACCCAGTCGCGCGCGTCAGCCACGAGCTTTCCGAGCTCCGCGGACTTTCTTTCGACTCGCGCTTCGAGTTCGAGAAGCGCCGTTCTCTTGCCCGCAATTCGCGCCTCGGCGGCGCTTGCAAGATTATGGGAGCAATAGGATCGCGCAATCGACGCAAGCTTTTCATCCGAAACGCGCTCCGAATTTTCGATCCCCGCCTTGTCGTCGGCGCGCAACTGTTCCGCCGGTGTCGGCGCCCCCGCATCCTTGGCCGGAAGGGCGACCGGAGCAGCCGCTGGCGCCCGCGATGATATGAGGTTGGCCGCGGGCGCGCGTCGGCCGCCGCCCGAGACCCCTTTGCGCCTGGCCTTGAGCGATTTTCCAGCTTTTGCACGACTTCCGGCGATCGCGCCGGATACGGTCGGCTGACTCGGCCACGCCTCGCCGGGCGCGCGCGACGCCTTCGCCGGCAAATTTTGGGCCTGCGCCGAACCAGCAAGAAAAAGAACAAGCGCGACGGCAATCGAGCCAGACGACGAAAGTGGGTCGCCGGGTATTCGGCAAAATCGAAACGCCGGCAAATTTCGCTCCATCGTCCTGTCCCTCATCGCCGCCGCGGCTTGCGCGAAGCTGGATCACTGAACGATGATGTCGGCCTGCATCGCGCCCGCGGTCTTGATCGCTTGCAAAATCGCGATGATGCCCGCCGGTTTCACGCCGATCTGGTTGAGCCCGCGGATCAGCGACTTGAGGTTGGCGCCGGAAAGCACCGCAAACTGGCCGCCGTCCTGGTTGACCGCCACCGCCGTGTCGCTGGTCACGACAGTGCGGCCTTGGGAAAGCGGCGCGGGTTGCGACACGTTCGGCGTTTCCGTGATGCGGACGGACAACGCGCCATGCGTGACCGCGACCGTCGAAATCTGGACGTCGGCGCCGACGACAACAGTGCCGGACCGCGAGTCGATGACCACGCGCGCAGGAACATCAGGCTCGACGAGCAGCTCGCCTATTTCCGCCAGCAGACGCGCGACGCTCACCCTCTGCGGCCTCGTGATCTCGATCGCGCGGTTGTCGCGTTCTTCGGCGATCCGCGCGGAGAACCGTCGTCTGGAATAATCGTTGATGGCGTCGGCGACCTTCGTCGCCGTTCTGAAATCCGCATTGCGCAGCTCCAGAAACAGTCCCGAGTTGGTGCTCGCTTGCGATACCTCCCGCTCGACCACGCCGCCGTTCGGAATGCGGCCCGCAGTTGGCACGCCCTGCGTCGCCGTCTCCGACCGCCCGGATTCCGTGAAGCCCGTGACCGCCACGGGCCCCTGGGCGGACGCATGCACAATTCCGTCCAGGCCCATGAGCGGCGTCATGATCAACGTTCCGCCGACAAGCGACGTCGCATCGCCCAGGGATGAAATAGTCACGTCGATCCGCGTTCCGACCGTCGAAAAGGGCGGAACGTCGCTCGAGACGATCACAGCCGCGACATTGCGCGTTCTCATGGCCCCGCTCTTGACCGCGATCCCCATGCGATCGAGCATCGACTGCAGCGACTGCTCCGTGAAAACCGAATTGCGCAGGGAATCGCCCGTGCCCTGAAGGCCAACGACGAGCCCGTAGCCGACCACCTGACTGTCTCTCAACCCGCGGACCGCGGTGACGTCCTTGATCCGCACCTTGCCGAGCGATTGTCCGCTCGCAAGGCACACCAACAGCAATAGCGCGACACGAAGAATCATCGCCCCACCTGGACAACCCCGGACGATGCGACGACCCCTGTCACGACCAGTCCGCTCTCGACATTGCGGACACGGATCGGGTCTCCGACACGCGCCGACTGCAAGGCCTGTCCGGACGCATTGATGCTGACGCCAGGGCGCTCATAGACAAGCTGGACCGCGCTTCCATTCGCGATCGTCTTCGGATCCTCGATCGACGAGAAGCTGATCGGCCTGCCGGCGAACAGGGTTCTGCGCGCGATATAACCAATCAGATCGACGCGCTGGCGCGCCACGTCGACAGCATCGCGGGCGTCAACAAACGTCTCCGTCAACATGTCGCTTCTGATCGTCTCTCCCGGATAAATGGTCGCTCTGGGACACGGCGCCGCGATCTCCTGGGCGCCGGCGGACGACACGGCGAAGAGAAGAAAGCCGGCAAATGCGGTCGAGACATTCGTCACGCGTCATCTCAGGTTCTTGGAGATTGTGCTCGCCATGTCATCGACGGCCTGGATCACCTTCGAATTCATCTCGTAGGCGCGTTGCGCGGAAATGAGATCGGTGATCTCCTTGACCGGATCGACATTGGAATTCTCCAGATAACCTTGGTTGATCGTGCCGAATCCCGGGTCGGCGGGCGTGCCGTTCACCGGCGGACCGGACGCCGTCGTTTCGCGAAACAGGTTGTTGCCGAGAGGCTCGAGCCCTGCCTCGTTCGTGAACGTCGAAACCGTCAACTGACCGATCTGCTGCGGCGCGGTTTGGCCGGCGATGTTCGCCGTCACGAGTCCCGACTGGCTGACATTCACGGAGGTCGCGTTCTGCGGGATCTGAATCGAGGGAATGAGCGCGTAGCCGTCCGAAGTCACGATCTGCCCCTGCGCATTCGTGCTGAACGACCCGTCCCGCGTGTAAATCGTTTGGCCATCGCTCGCCTGGACCTGGAACCAGCCGCGACCATTGATCGCGAGATCGAGCTTGTTTCCGGTGCTGGTCAAGGCGCCTTGCAAATTGAGAATGCGCACCGATGCGGTTCGAACGCCCAATCCGATCTGCGCGCCCTCCGGCACCGTCGCGTCTCGCCCCCGGTTCGACACGCCTTGCAGGCGTTCCGCCTGGTAGAGCAGGTCGGTGAATTCCGCACGTGCCCGCTTGAAGCCCGTCGTGTTGATATTGGCGATATTGTTTGCGATGACTTCGACATTGAGCTGCTGCGCGCTCATTCCGGTCGCCGCGATGGTGAGAGCCCGCATGTCGACGCCTCAGATCGCCATTCGCGTGATTTCTTGCAGGGCAACGACCGCCTTGTCTCGAATCGCGAGCGCAACTTGCAGGTTCTGCTCGGCATATATGAGCCGCTCGACGACTTCGCGGGTAGGCGCCTTGCCGTGAATCGCCGCTGACGCCATATCTTCCGCATCGGCGATCGAACGCGGCGCGGAGCTTACGGCGCGGGCGAGCATGCTGCCGAAGTCGCTCGCGCTCCCGCTCGCCGGCTGTGGCGCCGCGCCCCCGATGGCCCGCATCACGCCGTTCGCCACGCTCGATCCTAGTGAAATCGGAATCATTCTTGCCTCATGAGCGCAGGAGATCGATCGTCATTGAGAACAGGTCGCGAACCTGCCGAAGCACCTGAAGGCCGGCCTGGTAATCGTGGTTCGCTTCCCGCAGGTCGGCGAGTTCGAGAATCGGATCGACATTGGGCATTTTCACTTCGCCCTTCGCGTTCGCCGCCGGGTTGCCGGGATCATGAACGACATGGAACGAGGACGCGTCCTGGCCGACGCTCCTGACGCGGACGTAACGCACGCCGTCTGCGCGGGACATCTCCTCGCCGAAAGTCACGGTCTTTCGGCGGTATGGATCATCGCCCGGCGCGCCGCCCGTCGTGTGCGAGTTGGCGATGTTTTCGGACACGATCTGCATCCGCAGCGCCTGCGCCTGAAGGCCGGCCCCGGCAATGCGCAGCGAGGCTTGAAAGGGGTCGCTCATCATTCAGCTCTTCGCCGCAGACATGATCATGCGATGGAACGACTTCACAATGCCCGTATTGAGCGCATAGCCTTGGCGCACCTCGTTCGACATCAGCAACTGCTGGTCCAGCGCCACCGTATTTCCCGAATGCGCGGTCGCATAACCTGCCGACAACGCCCGCATCGCTTGCCGATGAACATCGACGGACATTTGCAGATGCCGTTCGTTCGTCGTCGTCATGGACGTCTGGACCGCATCGACAGCCGCGGCGAATGGCGTCACATCCCGCGCTCGAAATCCAGGCGACGATGCATGCGCGATATTGTCCGCGATCGTCGTCTGCCTGTCCATCAGCCAACGAGCATGCTGATGCGCAACCTGAAATAGGGAGAGCTCCGCCAATTCGTCCTCCAGTCGCCCGACCGAGACTAGAACGGTCGCGCTTGTGCGAAGCTTGTCTCAACCGGGAGCAGATGCGGATATTGGACGCGTCGACAGAAAATTGATGATTTCCGCGACAGCTCTGTAGAACTCGACCGGTATGGCCTGGCCGACATCGACGCTTCGATACATCGCACGCGCGAGTTCCGGTTGCTCGATAACAGGAATCCGATGGTCGGCGGCCTCGGTTCGGATCTTGAGGGCGATCAGTTCCTGTCCCTTGGCCACCACCACCGGAGCGCCGCCCTCTTCTCTCCGGTAGCGAAGCGCAAGCGCATAGTGCGTCGGATTGACGATGACCATCGTCGCGGAGCTCACGTCGGTGAGCATTCTTTTTCGCGCGCGGTCGAGGGCGATCGAGCGCATGCGCATTTTCACATGGGGGTCGCCCTCTGCCCGTTTTGCCTCCTCCTTGACCTCCTGCCTCGTCATCCGCAGTTTCTTTTTCCATCTCCGGCGCGAGAGAACGAAATCCAAGACTGCAAATAGCGCCGCGACGGCGGCCATCGTCATCGTTATGTGCGTGACGGCGTTCAGTATGTCGGCGCCGGTCGACAACGCTTCCCGCTCCGTCGCGCCGGCCAGTCGTCGCCATTGCGACGCCAGAACCGCGCTCAATGCAGCCGAGGCGACGACCATCTTGAGCGTCGCGCGGACAAAAGCGGCAAGCGCCTTGCCGCCAAAGATGCGGCCTACGCCTTTCACCGGATCGAGCCGCCCGATCTCGAATTTCAGCCTGCGCCACGACGCGCGCGGCGGCTGCGACAATGATCCGGTCGCTATCGCGATCAGGCAAAGCGTCGCGACAGCCATGGCCCATTGAACCGCGACCGCGCCCGATATCTCATGAAAAATGCGCAAGGCGTCGCCCGACTCCGACACTCGGATGTCGGAGCAGAATTCGAGGAGATTTCCGAGCGCCCGGACCGGCCCTTCGGTCGAAACGCGCCCGAGCAGATTCAATGAGGTCCCGATGGCCAGAAATGATCCGAACAGCCAGACGTCGGGCGCGGTCGGCATGTCGCCTCGTTCGCGCGCCTGCCTGAGCTTTTCCTCGCTGGCGTCGTGCTCTTTGCTTTCCTCGTCCGGCGCGTCCGACATTCGCTTCGGGCGCTAGGACAAGGTCGCCGAGGGAAGCCGGATTGTTCCGGATTGAGAGAGCCGCAAAACCGTCGCAACGACATATTGACGGGCCGCATTGATCTCGCGATCCGGTGCGCCCGCATCTGCGGACAATTCGTTCTCGACCATCCGGCGCGCTCGCGCCCCGAGACTGCTCAGCGCCGCCTCGACCAGGTCAGGCGCGGCTCCCTTCAACGCGAGGATGACTTTCTCCGCCGGCAGCCCGTCGAACAGCGCCGCGCGATGCTCCGGCGCCAGAAGCGGCAATTCTTCAAACCGGAAGATGAGGGAGCGCACGCCGTTCGCCTGATCGGGTGCGATCGACGACAGATGCGACATCACATCCTCCATGACGTCGCCTGGCATCAGATTGACGATTTCGGCTACGCGTCGCTGACCGTCGTCGGTGGCGGACGACGGATCGTCGTTCGCCAATACGGATGCCAACGCTTCCTCCAGCAAGCGCAGGATGAACGGGGTCGTCCGGCGGCAGGTCAGCATGCACCCGACGGTCTCTCGCCGCATCTCATCGTCGAGATTTGCGAGCACGCCAGATGCTCGGTCTGAATTCAAACCAGCGACGATCGGCGCGGCAAGCCAGGGCGGCTCGCGCTGCAAAAGCCCTGTGATCCGCTCGTTCGAACGGCTTTGCAATTCCAACCACACGTCGATGGGCGCATCCTGTTCGTTGGACGGCGCAATATCGGCGACCTCCTGCGGCGCGAGAGTTCCGGCGACGAGTTGCTGCGCTTCCGCCAGCGTGCCGATCAACTCCGGTCCTTCGACGAAATCCGCGGAAAACTGGTCGACCATTCCGTCCAGCGCCGTCCGGTCGACGATTCCGAGCGTCGCGGCGGACTTCGCGATCTCGAGCACGTCCTCCTTGCTCAAATGCTGAAGCACGCGTGCGGCGCCATCCTTTCCCAGCACGATCAGGAGCGCGGCCACGCGTTGCGCGCCGGTCAACCGTCGGCGGTCGCCGCCCCGTCGCCGCTCGATTTCGCTCATGGCTCCGAAGAGCCCGAACGCCGCGTGTTCAATTCAACGATCTTCAGGACAAATCTCGGCGGCGCATCTTCGGTGACGCCAATTTCGCCTCGGCAAATGAGGCGGTCGTCGACCATGAGATCGACGGGCTGTCCGAGCTTCCGGTCCAGTTTGACGAGCGCGCCGGGTTCGAGGCGCGCGACTTCTCCAACCGACATTGTCGTGGTCCCCAGCACGACGCGCAAGGTCAGGGGGATCGCGTCGATACCGGCGGACAGGCCCGAACCGGCATCGGACAGATCACGCCCGATCGTCTTCGTCTGCGCTTCGATTTGCTTGTCGTCCGCTACCAATGCTCCCCTCCGTCCGCGACGCTGACGCCGAGCACCCGCAAGGCGAAGAATTCCTCGTCGCGCGCGATCTCGCATCGGAACAACGGACGCCCGCCAATATCCAGCGTCGCATTTGTCTTCGGGGTCGACGTCAACGGCACGATCGAGCCGACGCGCCACGATCTTATTTCGCCGAGCGTCGCCCCGCGATCGAGGACCGCGCCTTCGACGACCACATCTGTCTGCTCGAGATATTTGCGGAATTCGACGGCGACGTCGCCCGGCCATGCGACAGCCGGGTTCGCGGTTGATGGCACGAGAAGACGTCGTAAATCCGCGGCGTCGATCTGATATTCGAGATTCAACGCATAATCCGCTATCGAGATCGGCAGCCGCGCCATGTCTTTCGCAGGCCCGGCAGGCTGGCCCTCCGCCAGTCCCTGCGGGCGCCGCGTCAGGACGGCCTCTCCCGGTGGGACTGCCGCCTTGCAGAAGACATCGAGAAAGCAACCGGCGAGGCTGTTGACCAGAAATTCCAGGACCCGCGCGTTTGGCCGATCATGGCGGCGTTCCGGTTTCCCGCCCAGCGCCGCGGCGCAGAGCGCCAGGAGGTCAGATCTTCGCGCCTCGCACACGACGGCGCTCTCCAGACCTTCGAGCGCCGCGGCGACGCGTACAACCTGATCGTCATCTCCGGGCCCTGTCCGGAGACCTTCGAGTTCCAGCTCGTTGCGGCAGAACTCCGACACCGCGCGATGCAGGCGGGCCGTCAAGACGCCGATGCCACGGGTGGTGTCGGTGACGAACGTATCGGGACGCCACGCCATGAAAGTTCTCGCGGCCGCGTCACGTCCATCAAGCCAGGTATCAGGGACCGTCATGCCGCTTCCGCCGTTCGCGTGGCGCCGGAACTCATTTCATTCTCGACATCGTCGATCGACGGACGTTCGCTCGCCGGAATGGTCTTGCGTCCATGCTCGACGGCGATCTGCGGCAACGCGCCATTCATGAACGCGAGGAGGGATTGCTTGACGATCACGTAGACGCGCACCTGCTTCTCCCGCGTGCCTTTGATCTTCGCGCCGAGCGGCGTCACGATGCCGTAGGAAATGAAGATGCCGGCGAACGTTCCCACGAGAGCGGCGCCGATCAGGCCGCCCAGCATTTCCGGAGACTGGTCGAGCGCTCCCATGGCCTTGATGACGCCGAGCACGGCGGCGACGATTCCGAGCGCCGGCAGCGCTTCCGAGACAGCCGTCAATGCTTGGTATGGTTTCAGCTTGTCCTTCGAGATCGTATGCAATTCCTCGTCCATCAACGCCTCGATTTCATGCGTTCGCGCGTTCCCGATGATGATGAGACGGCAATAGTCGCAGATGAAGGAGGTGAGGTTCCTGTTGGCGAGGATCTTCGGAAACGACAGGAAGATGGCGGATTCCTCGGGATTGTCGACGTGCTTTTCGGCCTCTGCCCGGGACTTCGTTCGCAGCTCTCGCATCAGCGCCGCGAGCACGCCCAGAACATCGAGATAATCGCGCTGCTTGGGCTGGCGGTCGAATATCGCATCCATCATCGCGCCGCCGGTGTCGCGGATCGTCTTCATCGTGTTTGCGATGATGAAGGTCCCGAACGCCGAGCCGCCAATGATGACGAACTCCCAGGGCTGCCAGATCACGATCAGATGTCCGCCGAGAGCCGCGAACCCGCCGAGAATCGAGCCGAGCGCCACGACCAGACCAATCACGAAATTCAACGCGCGGCTCCCGAGTCGCGATCTTCTGCCGACATTCTTGCGCCGCGCCTTGCGCGAGGCTGACGAGCCATTGTCAAGCCACGCGCAAGCCCCGTCCGAAATTCATCCCCTGCAGGATCAATCGCGAGCCGGGAGCGGACAATTGTCTATCGCGCTTTATGTCGATGCGGCGGCGCAGCTTGCTCTCGCGCGAAGGCTCGACAATCTCGCCTTCAACCTCGCGAACGCCAACACGCCCGGCTTTCTTGCCGACGGTTTGAAATTCGATTCGGTCCTGTCCACGACCGGCGGATCGAATGTCGCGTTCCCCGATGCAGGGACGGATTTCATTTCGCTCGCGCACGGCGGGGCGCTGCGAACCGGAAATACGCTGGACGTCGCGGTGCGCGGCGACGGATGGCTGGCGATCTCGACGCCGGAAGGCGTCGCCTACACCCGCGACGGTCGCATGCAGATCGATTCGAACGGCGAAATCCGGACCTTGACGGGTTACCCCGTCCTCGACGCCGCCGGCGCCCCATTGGTCGTGGATCCCGCAGGCGGCGACATTTCGATCGCAACCGACGGCGCGATCGTTCAGCGCGGCAAACAGGTCGGCGCGCTGGGCATGTTCGTCATGGACCCCGGAGCCCGGATTACACGCCATGACAATTCGGCGGTCCTCAGCGATCGCGAGGCGATTCCGGTGACGAATTTCTCGACGACCGGCCTGATGCAGGGATATGTCGAACAGGCCAACGTCAATCCGTTGTCCGAGATATCGCGCCTGATCGAGATCCAGCGTCTGTTCGATCATATAGCGGCGTGCATGACGATGAGCGATACGAGCCAACAGGAAGCGATCCGCGTTCTTGGTGGACAATCTTGACCGCCGCGGTCTCGAGCGATCCTCTCGCCCGCCTGGAAGAGCTCGTCGCAGACTTTCTCCCAAGCCGCGACGCCGTCCTGTTCGGCGGCAAGATCGCCGCAATCGGCGCTGACAATTATCAGATCGCCGGACTCGGCCAGCATGTTGCAATCCGCGACGTGCTGCTCGGCGCCGACGGCGGCAAGCCGATCGCCGAAGTCGCCAGATTCGACACAAGCCGCGCATTTGCCCTTCCCTTTGATCGCGAGACGAAACTCGAGATCGGGCAAAGCGTCTTTCGGCAGGGGCCGCTGGCGCTCGCCCCGACGCACGCCTGGCGCGGGCGCATCGTCAATGCGCTTGGAGAGCCGATCGATGGAGGCGGCGCGCTTCCGAAAGGTTCGTGCCTCAGGACCGTATACGCAGGCCCTCCGCCCGCCCTGCGGCGGCGTCTCGTAACGCAGGGGATCAGCACGGGCATACAGGCGGTCGACCTGTTCACGCCGCTCTGCGTCGGACAAAGGCTGGGCATATTCGCGGGGTCCGGCGTCGGCAAGTCGACTCTCCTCGGCATGCTGGCGGCGGCGGAAGGGTTCGACCTGATCGTCGTCGGTCTGATCGGGGAACGGGGCAGAGAAGTGCGCGAGTTCGTCGAATGCACGCTCGGCTCCAGGCGCCCGGATTCGATTGTCGTCGTCGCCACGGGCGACGAAAGCGCCCTGCTGCGTCGCACGGCGGCGCATACGGCGATGGCGGTCGCGGAACATTTCCGTGATGAGGGACGTTCCGTCCTGCTTCTCCTGGACTCCGTCACCAGGTTTGCGCTCGCGTCCCGGGAAATCGCGATCGCGCAGGGCGAACCTCCGGTGTCGCGTGGTTTTCCGCCGAGCGTCTTCGCCGATCTTCCGCGACTGCTCGAACGCAGCGGTCCAGGCCCGGACGGAGCCGGCGACATAACCGGAATATTCGCCGTTCTCGTCGACGGCGACGATCACAACGACCCTGTCGCCGATGCGGTGCGAGGCATTGTCGACGGCCACATCGTTCTCGACCGCGCGGTCGCCGCGCAGGGTCGCTATCCCGCCATCAACATCCCCGCGTCTCTCTCCCGCCTGGCGCATGTCGCATTGTCCGGCGAGAGACAGGCCTTTTCGGCCAAATTCCGAAATCTGGTCGCGCTCTTCGAGGATTCGCGCGACTTGCGCGCAATGGGCGGATATCAACCGGGAATAGACGCGGACCTCGACGCCGCGGTCGCAATCGTGCCCCGGTTGTATTCCTTACTAAGCCAATCGCGCGAAGGACCGCGGAGCGGCGACGTGTTCAGGGACGTCGCCGAAATGTTGAATTCTCACGTCGCCGCTGGAGCCAGGCGGCTAGCGTGACCGCGCCGTCGTCACACCTGCAGCGACCACCGGAACGTTCGAACTCGTTCGATGTCCTGTTCGCGTCGGGCATCGTGCTCATCCTGTCCATATTCTTTCTTCCGACGCCGCCGTTTCTCATCGACATCGGCCTGGCGCTCTCCCTATCGGTCTCGATCCTCATTCTCATGGTCGCGTTATGGATCGAAAAGCCGCTCGAGTTCTCGGCGTTTCCAACGATCCTTCTCGTTTCCACCATGCTGAGGCTTTCGCTGAATATCGCGACGACCCGTCTCATACTCGCGCACGGATCGGAAGGCGTGTCGGCGGCTGGCTACGTCATCGGCGGGGTTGGCCGCCCGGGGGTTGGGGGGGGGGTCGTCATCCG
>DAIRCS010000012.1:39772-52838 GCA_036796555.1 Rhodoblastus sp.
GCCCGCCTGGTCATGAGCGGCGACTTCGTCATCGGCCTTGTCGTCTTCGCGATTCTGATCACCGTGAATTTTCTCGTGATCACGAAAGGCGCAACCCGGATCGCGGAGGTCGGCGCAAGGTTTACGCTGGACGCCATTCCCGGAAAGCAGATGGCGATCGACGCTGATCTCTCGGCGGGTCTGATCGACGACAAGCAGGCGCAGGCGCGACGACGCGAACTCGAGGAGGAAAGCGCGTTTTTCGGCTCCATGGACGGCGCATCGAAATTCGTGCGCGGCGACGCCGTCGCCGGGCTTATCATCCTGGCGGTCAATATTTTCGGCGGCATCCTGATCGGTATTACGCGACACGGAATGTCCGCGACGGACGCGGTCAACGTCTTCACCAAGCTTTCGGTCGGCGACGGTCTCGTTTCGCAAATTCCGGCGCTGATCGTTTCGCTTGCCGCGGGCCTTCTGGTTTCCAAGGGCGGCACGCGCGGCTCCGCAGATCAGGCTGTCGTCGGCCAATTGACCCGTCATCCGCGCGCGCTCTTTCTCGCGGGCGCATTGATGGGTCTTCTCGCGATCGTTCCGGGACTGCCCCTGGCGCCATTCGCGCTTCTCGGCGCGTCGCTCGCTTTCGGCGGGATCGCGATACCGCGCCATGCAGCCCGACGCTCCGCGGCCGAGCGCGCGCAGGAGATCGAATCGGAACGAGCGGCCGCCGAGGCGCACCAGACCTCCCTCAAGGAATATCTGCGGGCGAGCGAGGTCGAGCTTTGTATCGGCCAGCAACTTGCCGCGAGAATTCTGCCGACATTCGACGAGATGTCGCATCGCGTCACGAAGATGCGCAGGAAATTCGCGCAACGCTACGGGTTCGTGATACCGGACATAAAACTGTCGAACGCGATCGACATTCCGCCGCGATCATATCAGGTCCGGATATACGGCGCGGTCGTCGCCGCGTTCGAAATGCCCGTCGGCGACAGCCTCGTCGTCTTTGGCGACGGGCCGAAACCGGATTTGATCGGCGAACTCACGCGCGAGCCGGCGTTCAGCATGAACGCCATGTGGATCTCGCCTGCCTATGTCGCGGAAGCGAAACGGGCCGGCTTCGATCCGGTCGACAACACGGCGGTCATTCTCACGCATCTGAGCGAAGTGCTGCGAAGCCACCTCTCCCAACTTTTCTCCTATCGCGATCTGCGTTCGCTCGTCGACACGCTCGAACCGGAATACCGAAAGCTGCTCGACGAGATCTGCCCGTCCCATATTTCGCTTTCCGGGCTTCAGAACGTCTTGAAGCTTCTTCTCGTCGAACGCGTATCGATCCGCAGCCTCACGCTGATTCTCGAAGCCGTCGCGGAAGTCGCCCCCTATTCGAGGCGGATCGAACAGATCGTTGAACATGTGCGGATGCGGATCGCGCCGCAGATCTGCAATGAACTCCTTGTCGACGGCTCCCTCGCCATCCTCCGCACGGGCGCCCGGTGGGACCAGATTTTTCAAAAGCAGCTCAAGAGGGATGCGAAAGGAGAGGTCTGCGAGTTCGACATCGATCCCAAGCTGGTCGAGCAGTTTCAGGTCGAGGCGGGCCGGCTCATCAGGCCGCACGCGGATCGCGGCGCAGCCGTCGCCTTTGTCGCCGCGCCGGAAGCGCGACCCTACGTCCGCATGATGCTGGAACGCGCGTTCCCGAACCTGCCGGTGCTCTCCTCGCTCGAGATCGCCAGGGACGTGAACATCGTCACCCTGGGGGCGATCTCTTGACCGGCCTCGACGAGCCGACGCTTCTCGCCGGCTTCATCGTGTTCTGCAGGATCGGAACGTGCATCTCCTTCGCGCCGGGCTTCTCCAGCCCGCGCGTTCCGGTCCGGTTCCGGCTTCTTGTCGCGCTCGGTCTCACCGCCGCCCTTGCTCCGGTCGTCTTGGCGGATTTCAGTTCCGGTTCGATCAACGCCGACGTTGCGCGGCTTGTGTCCCTCATCCTGCGGGAATGCGCCGTGGGGGCGACGATGGGGATCATGAGCCGGCTGGTCTTCGCATCGCTGGAGCTGACGTTCACGGTCGCTTCCATGGCGGTCGGCCTGAGCTCCTCCTTCGCGCCTCGCGTCGACGACGGCGACAGCATGCCGGAGCTTGCGGCGCTCGTGCTCTTCGCCACGACGACGATGCTGTTCGTCGCGGACATTCACTGGCAGATCGTGCATGCGATTTTCGACTCCTATCGCGCATTTCCGCTTGGCGCGCGTATCGAGCCGCAATTCGCGCTCGGCCGTATCGTCGAGACGTTGTCGTTCGGGCTCTCGCTGGCCTTCCGGCTGGCCTCGCCATTCATCGCATTCGGCATGATCGCCAATTTCTCGTTCGCGTTGCTCAACAAGATTGCGCCGCAGATCGCGATCTATTTCGTCATCGCGCCGATCGTGCTGTTCGGCGGCCTCGCGCTTCTGCCCCTCCTCTGGCGGGATATTGCAACGCGATTTCTCGCGGGTTTCAGCGACTGGCTGTGGCGTCTCTGAGCCATGCGGGATCGCCACGCGCGTCTGGCCCGTATCGTCGCGCTTTTCGAAGTCCAGAAGCGCGTGCATCAGGCTCGGGTCGCCCGTCTCGCCGGAGAAAACCTGAAGCTCGCCGCACGCGAAACGGATCTTCTCGATCTCATCGCGACCGCAGACAACCCGAGCCTTCAGTTGGCGGCGGCCCGACGGCTTCCGCAAAAGGCTCGCGATCGCGCCGACTCCGCCGCAAAACTGGAGACGGAAACTGCATCGCGACAGAAAGCGGAATTGCGTGCGCGCGTCGCCGGGCAAGCGCTCACGGAGGTCCGGACGCAGATCGACGACAGGACGCAACGCTCTCACCTCGAGGAAATGCAATTCGCAACCTCGCCAGCTTCCGGCAAGTTTCGGGAGCCTAAGGTCTGACAGACGGGAGAGTCAGGTGGGCGGGTTTTCCAGCGACATCATTTCGGAGGTTGTGGCGGCGGCCGATCCAGGACGCGCCGAGGCGGCGCGCCGACGACTCGCGTCGCTGGCGGCTCCGGCGCCAACTGATTTCGCAAGCCTGGTTCTGCCGACGCCGGCGCAATCGCGCGATCCGGTTCCCGCCTCGTCGACCAGGCGCGTCGATCATCGCAAATGGAAACAGCCGGCGGCCCGCGAAACTCCCCTGGCTCTCGCCTATCGGTCGCTTGGCGCAGTGCTCTTGCAAAAGGCCTTCGAGGCCATGACGCCGGCCGCCAGTTCCGACGGCGCTTCGCGGTCGGCCTCGACGATCTGGAAATCGATGCTCGCACAGCAATTCGCCGAGTCCGTTTCCACCACGATGTTCAAATTGCCGAATTCGCTGTCGGATTCCGGCCGACAGGATTCGCCCGGGACCGGGCGCGCGGCGGCGACGATGACAAACGGAAATCTATCATGAACGAACCGTCGCGTTCGGACGCGGAAACCGCCATTGCAACGGAGCCGCCGCGCGACGGACTCTTGCGCGCCATACGCCGGACCCAGGCGACGATCGAAGAAGAGACCGCAGCACTATTGCGCGGCGCCGCGGCGGATCACGCCGAATTTCGGCACAGGAAAGACGTCTGCCTGCTGGACCTGTCGCGACGCGCGCCCGCCTTCGTTCGCCCGCCGGACGATCCCGAACTGATGGCGGCCCTGCGCGGTCTCAAGGACGCGATCATCCGGAACCAGAAGATGCTGCGCTGTCACGTCAACGCGGCGCGCAAGGTTTCCGCCATCATCATGAACGCGATCGCGGAGGAGGATTCCGATCGCACCTATTCGGCGACGATCCGGCGCAGGGCCGCGGAGCTGTGATCAAGCCCCTGCTGTTGACGGTCTGGGTCGCGCTGTTGAGCCTGTCGGCAAATTTCGCCGTCGCCTATTGGAAGGAACATCGCGCGCAAACGGCCGACAAGGCGCCGGAAGCGCTGGAACAGCGCAAGACACGCATCATCAACGTGCCGATCCTGTCCGACGGGCGCGTCCAGGGCTACGTCGTCGCGCAATTCGCCTATACCGGCCAGGCCGCAGCCTTGAAATCGGCCACGGTCGCGCCTGACGGAATCATCCTCGACGAAGCGTTTCGCCTTCTCTACGCGGACGAGAAGACCGATTTCCGCAAACTGCAGCGCGCGGACCTCAGCAAGATCGTCGAGACGCTGAAGGCGCGCGTCCTGGAACGGACGCCGCCGGAACTCGTCAAGGAAATCCTGGTCCAGGAATTCAACTACGTGGCCAAGGACGATATCCGCAGATGAAGGCCGCGAACCGGAAGTCGATCGCCGGCGCGCGCGGCGCCGGCCTCGTCGCGGGCGTCCTCGGCTGGACCGCGCTGCTGGCGATCGCCGGCGCGCGGATGTTTTTCGGCATGCCACGCGACGACGGGATTCTGCTGGCCGCCCTCGCGATGGCCTGCGCGAGCCTCGTCACCGGCGCGACGCTGCTCGTTCTGCATGCCTTGCAGACGGGCTTCGGCGCGCTGGATTCGTTCTTTTCGGCGGCGCTGGCGCGCTCGGCCCAACGTCATGAGGAGCGATCGCCCCCGGCCGCGCCCGAACCGCCGCGGCGCGGCTATATCGGCGACAGGCCCTTCGTCGCCAACAGCGACGGGAGCGTCATGGTCGAAACCCTGCTCGGCCCCCGGCTCTTTCCGTCGCTGGCCGACGCTCAGGATTTCGTCGGTTCCTGAGCGTCGGCGGCGACGTCACTCCGCCGCTTCGAGCTTCGGCATGCCGAGAATGGCCTTGGTTTCGAGGAACTCGCCGAAGGCGTGGTCGCCCCATTCGCGGCCGTTGCCCGACTGCTTGTAGCCGCCGAAGGGCGCCATCATGTCGGGGCCGGCGCCGTTGAGCGCCACCTGCCCGGCGCGCAGGCGGGACGCCACAGCGCGCACCTTGTCGAAGTCGCCGCCCGAGACGTAGGCCGCAAGGCCGTATTCCGTGTCGTTGCCGATTTGCACGGCCTGGTCGACCGTATCGTAGGGCATGATCGACAACACCGGCCCGAAGATTTCCTCCTTCGCGATGGTCATGTTCGGCGTCACGTCGGCGAAGATCGTGGGCTTGACGTAATAGCCCTTCTCGAGACCTTCGGGCTTGCCCGGACCGCCGGCGACCAGCGTCGCGCCTTCCTCGATGCCCTTCTTGATGAGCCCCTGGATCTTGTTCCACTGGACCTCGGAGACGACGGGGCCCATCTGCGCATTGCCGTTGGGGTCGCCGACGGTGGTCGCTTCCGCCGCCGCCTTCGCGATGGCGACGACATCGGCCATCTTCGACTTCGGCGCGAGCATGCGCGTCGGCGCGTTGCAGGACTGGCCGGAATTGGTCATGACCGAGCGCACGCCGCCCGTCACCGCCGTCTTGAGATCGGCGTCTTCCAGAATGATGTTCGGGCTCTTGCCGCCGAGTTCCTGATGCACGCGCTTGATCGTCGGCGCGGCGTTCTTCGCGACCTCGATGCCGGCGCGGGTCGAGCCGGTGAACGACACCATGTCGACGCCCGGATGCGACGAGATGGCGGCGCCCACGCCCGGCCCGTCGCCGTTGACCATATTGAACACGCCGGCCGGCACGCCGGCGGCGTCCATGATCTCGGCGAAAATCTGCGCCGAGAACGGCGCGATCTCGGACGGCTTCAGCACCATCGTGCAGCCGACGGCGAGCGCCGGCGCGACCTTGCAGGCGATCTGGTTCAGCGGCCAGTTCCACGGCGTGATGAAGCCGCAGACGCCGATCGGCTCCTTGACGATCAGCGTCGTGCCGCGCTGCGGCTCCTCGAACCTGTAGTCCTTGAGCACCTGAAGCGCCGTGCCGAAATGCGCCGCGCCCATGGCCGCCTGCGCGCGCTGGGCGAGCCATACGGGAGCGCCCATCTCTTCCGTGATGGCCTTGGCCATGTCCTCGTGGCGCTTCTTCAGCTCGGCCATGATGCGCTGGAGGAGGTCGATGCGCTCCTCGCGGCTGGTGCGCGAAAAAGTCTCGAACGCCTTGCGGGCGGCCTTCACGGCCGCATCGACATCGGCGGCGCCGCCGAGGGAAATGCGGCCCGCGACGGCTTCCGTCGCGGGATTGATCACGTCGAGCGCCTTGGGCGCGACCGGATCGACCCATTTGCCGTCGATGTAGAACTTCAGATAATCGCGCATGTCTCGCTCCCGTCAGGTCGTGCCCGGCGTCCCGCCGGCGTCGGGCGACACAATAGCGCCTGGCGATGCAAGGCCAAGCCCCGGCGCGCGCAATCTCGACATGCATTTCGCAGCGCGGTAGGCATCGCCGATGCAGGCTTTTCCACCCTCCGGCGGCGATTTCGCGGCCGTCGCCTTCGCCGGCGGCGGCAACCGCTGCTATTGGCAGGGCGGCTTCTGGGACGCCCTGACGGCGCTGCGCCCGCAGGCGCCGCGCTTCGCGGTCGGCGTCTCGGCCGGCGCCTTCCAGGCCTGCTTTTCGCTGATCGGCGCGGGCGAGCGCGTCCGCGAACGCGTTTTCCGCGCCTGCGCCGAGACGGAGCGCGACCTCGACTGGGCGCTGCTGGCGCAGGGACGCTCGCCCTTTCTCGTCGGCGGCCTCTATCGCGCGCTGATCGAGGAGGTCTTCGGCGAGGCGGAACTGGCGGCGCTGCGGCAGGCACCCGAAATCCTCATCCAGGTCGCCCACCCGCCGGCCTGGATGCCGGGCGCGGCGGCGGCGCTTGCCTCGATCGGCGCCTATCAGATCGAAAAGGCGATCACCGGCGCCGCCCATTCCAAGGCAGGCCGCTACCTCGGCCTCGAGCCCGACTGGCTCTCGACCCATGCCGCGCGCTCGCCCGCCGAACTCGCCGACGCGCTGATGGCGACAGCCTCCGTCCCGCCCTTCATGCCGATCGGCCGCGTCAACGGCCGCGCCGCGCTCGACGGCGGGCTGGTCGACAATCCCCCGCTAATCCGGCTGGCCGACGTCGAGGCCGCGGGCGGCCACACGCTGGTTCTATCCACCCGCTCTGCCCGCCCACTCGAATCGACGCCGCTGCGCACGATCGTGCGGCCGTCAGACCCGATAAAGGTCGACAAATTCTCGGTGACCGACGCCGACGGGCTCAAAACCGCCTATGAACTGGGCCTGCGCGACGGCGAAGCCTTCGCGAAAACGCTGGGCGCGCGCGAACCTTGACACTCCGCCGGCGCGCGGCCTATATCGCCGCGCTCGACAGCGAAAGCCTTTGGCCCGCCGTCGCGTGGCGGAGTAGCTCAGCCGGCTAGAGCAGAGGAATCATAATCCTTGTGTCGGGGGTTCGAGTCCCTCCTCCGCTACCAAAATCTCGTAAGACAATCATCATAATCTAGCCGAAGCGGCCCTGATAAGAACGCAAGGTAGCGGGCTGGGACCGTTTCAGGCGCTCATCTCGCGATCCAAGCTTCGGGGGTTCGAGTCGCTATTGCGCTACCACCTACCTCCCCAACTCGACTGCAATCCCTCTCCTCCTCCATAATGCGCCGAACAAGCCGCGCCGGCTTCGGTTCGCGCCTTTGGCGTATCGGCGCGCGGTCGAGGAGGACGCATGCCCAAATTCGCCGCCAATCTCTCCATGATGTTCACGGAGCATGATTTTCTCGACCGTTTCGATGCGGCGGCGGAGGCTGGCTTTGCGGCGGTGGAATATCTCTTCCCCTACGATCATTCGCCGACCGACATCGCCGAGCGGCTGAAGCGCAACGATCTCGCGCAGGCCCTGTTCAACCTGCCGCCCGGCGACTTCGCCGCGGGCGAGCGCGGGCTGGCGGCGCTCAGCGGCCGCGCCAGGGAATTCAGGGCGAGCGTCGACCGCGCGCTCGACTATGCCGCCGCCACCGGCGTGAAGCGCATGCACATGATGGCGGGCCTCGCCTCGTCCTCGGACCCCAAGGCGCTGGTCAGCTATCAGGGCGCGCTGGAGCTCGCGGCGCGAAAACTCGGCGAGGCCGGCCTCGATCTCGTCATCGAACCGATCAACGGCCGCAACATGCCCGGCTATTTCCTCAACGATTTCGGGCTCGCGGAAAAAATCATCGCCGACAGCGGCATGCCGAACGTCAAGCTGCAGTTCGACATCTACCATCGCCAGATCATGCACGGCGACGTGACCATGGCCTTGCGCGCGCTGATGCCGATCACAGGCCATGTGCAGATCGCCAGCGTGCCCTCGCGCAACGAGCCTGATGGCGAGGAGCTGAACTTTCCCTTCCTGTTCGAGGAACTCGATCGCCTCGGCTACGACGGCTACGTCGGCTGCGAATACAATCCGCGCGGGCGCACGACCGACGGGCTGGCATGGTTCAAGCCCTTCGCGCGGAGCTGAGCGATGGCCATTCTTCTCGGCGCCGTCGCCGACGACTACACCGGCGCCTCCGACCTCGCGAACACGTTTTCCAGGAACGGCCTGCGCACGGTGCAGACCATCGGCGCGCCGCCGGATTCGCTGCCCCTGCCCGATGTCGACGCCGTCGTCGTCGCGCTGAAAATCCGCTCGGTCGTGGCCGACGAAGCCGTGGCCGCCGCCCGAAACGCGCGCGAATGGTTGACGGCGCGCGGCGCGCGGCACGTCATGTACAAGATCTGCTCGACCTTCGATTCCACCGACGCCGGCAATATCGGCCCGGTGACGGATGCGTTTCGCGGCGATGCGCAGGCGGGCGTCGTCATCGTCACGCCAGCCTTCCCCGAGACCGGCCGCTCCGTCTATCTCGGTCATCTCTTCGTCAATGGCGAATTATTGAGCGAGAGCCCGCTGAAGGATCACCCGCTCAACCCGATGCGCGATTCCAGTCTCGTGCGTGTGCTGGCCAAGCAGTCGAAGGCGCCGGTCGGCCTGCTCGATCTCGCGACCGTTTCGCGCGGCGTCGAGGCCGTGAGCGCAGCTCTCGCCGGCATGAGCGCCAGGGGAATCGGCGCGGCCATCGCCGACGCCGTGTTCGAATCCGACCTCGAAACGCTCGGCCGCGCCGCGCTGCAATCGCCGGTCTCGACCGGCGCCTCGGGCCTCGGTCTCGGGCTCGCGCGGGCGCTTGCGACGCCGGGCGCGATGCGTGAGGCGCGCCTCGATCCGGTCGGCGGGCTTGCGGCTATCGTCGCCGGCTCCTGCTCGAAGGCGACGCTCGAACAGCTCGCGATCGCCGAAAAATCCATGCCCGTGCTGCGGCTCGATACGGACGCGCTGATGCAGGGCGACGCGGAAATCGCCCGCGCCATCCGCTGGGCCGGCGAACGCATCGCGAGCGGCCCGCTCGCCATCGCCGCCAGCGCCGCGCCCGACGCGGTCCAGCGCATGCAGGAGAAATACGGACGCGAGGCCGCCGGCCACGCCATCGAACAGGCGACGTCCGCGATCGTGGCCGAACTCGTCGCGCGCGGCGTGAAGCGGCTGGTGGTGGCCGGCGGCGAGACGTCCGGCGCCGCCGTGGATCGGCTGCAAATCCCGGCCTTTCTCGTCGGCCCCGAAATCGCGCCCGGCGTGCCCGTGCTGCGCACGGTCGGCGGCCCGTTTGGTGACATGCAGCTCGCGCTGAAATCCGGCAATTTCGGCGGTCCGGATTTTTTCGCGCGCGCGCTGGCGATGATGGCGTGATTTCCTTCCCTCTCCCGCGACGCGGGAGAGGGTGGCCCTCGCGCAGCGGGGTCGACACGAAGTCGGCTTTTGCCGACTTCGGTCTGGGGTGAGGGACCTGCGATTGCGACGCCTATTTGCGTATTGGGCGACCCTCATCCGTCCCGCTTCGCGTGACACCTTCTCCCGCCTTGCGGGAGAAGGACGAACGCGAAGACCCCCGCCGTCCTTCGCAGACGCGGAGTTCCAATCATTTCGCCCCGGAGGGCGCGGGACGCCCGCCTTCCGGCAGGAGGCCGGCGAGGCCTGAGCGGAAGGAAGAGCTCAATTCCGATCCGCCCGCCGAGGGCGGGCGTCCCCGGCGAAACGCTTTCGCGTTCCGCCTTACGCGCGAAGTTTGAGGCTTGCTCCTGGCGCACCCCCGGAGGACGACCCTGTGTCTAACCTCCGCTGGTGTACCGCGAGGGCGACGCGGCGGGATGGCCTGGCTTGGGCCGCCGCGCCCGCGGGCTCATCACGCCCGCGGACGCGGCCTTCGCTCTTCGCGTAGCCGGCGTGATGAAGGCCGGCTTCCGCGGACGTTTCCGGTTGGGGAAACGCCCTGAACGCCGCAACGGCGTCCCTTGCGCGAAGACAGACCGACTATGCATATTTTCCTATAAATGTCAAACTCACTCCGCCGCAAGCGCCGTCTTTTCGTCCGCCCGGCCGATGAGCCGCCATGCGGCGGTCGCGCCCTTGCCCTTGAGATCGAGCATGAACGGCCCCTCGCAGACATAGTCCGCCGCCAGCGCGTCGCGCGTGGCCTGCGTCAACAGGATTTCGCCGCCGGCCGCGCTGGTTTCCAGCCGGCTCGCGGTATTGACCGTGTCGCCCCAGACGTCGAACAGGAATTTGGTGTCGCCGATGATGCCGGCCGTGACCGGCCCGGACGCGACCCCGATCTTCACCTCGACGGCCGAGCCGTCGGGAAAGCGGACCCGCCCCGCCTCCGCGCGCAACGCCAGCGCGACGGCGGCGATCTCGCGGGCGTGGTCGGGGCGGGAATCCGGCACGCTGGCCGCCACCATGTAGCAATCGCCGATCGTCTTGATCTTCTCGAGCTGACGATCCGCGACGATCCGGTCGAACCGCGTGAAGAGGTCGTTGAGGAGGCCGACCACCGCGCCCGAACTCATCGCATCGGCCTTGGACGTGAATCCGACGATGTCGGCGAACAGCACCGTGATGTCGTCGTAGGAATCGGCGATCGTGACTTCGCCCGCTTCCTTGCGCGCCGCGATGCTCGGCGGCAGGACGTTGTAGAGCAGCCGCCGGATCTCCGCCTCAGCGCGCGATAGGGCCTCCTGATGCAGGAAGGAAAGACGCGCCGTGCGCTCCAGCATGTAGGCCGAGATGGCGGCGATCGCCGCGCTCCACAGCAGGAACGGAAATTCGTAGCTGAACACCTTGGCGGGCTCTGGCTTGAAGACGCCGGCGACCAGCGCATAGCCGAGGCAGCTCAGCGCCGCCCCCGCCAGGCCCTCGACAAAGGACACGCCCGTCACCACGAAAGCCGCCGAGGCGACTAGCATGAAGAGCGGCAGCGTCCTGAACTGCGGGTCGGCCTCCGCCGGAATGGTGAGCTTGAGACCGAAGACGAGACAGATGTTGAGCGCGAGAAAGCCGAAACCCCAGAGCTGAATCCAGGGACCGGGCGCGCGGAGATAGGTCATCGCGACGATGACGATGGCGAGCGCCACGCCGAGCCCGCGCACCGCCAGCGCCGAGGGCGTCTGTTCGGGCAGGATCAGGAGATCCAGAACGCCGAAGGCGCTCCACATGCAGGCGACGACCGCCGCCGTCAGCCGCGTGTTGTGGAGCCGGTACGGAATGCGACTGGCGCGATACGCGGTCTCCGCGCGCGCGTCCGGAAATCTCAGAAAAATTCGTGATGGCCGCATCGCCCTCGCCCGCGGTCAATTTCTGTTTCGCGCCCGCCGAATCGGAGGATTCGACGCGCTGACGATGCCGAGCTTCGAGAAGTGACCGTTGGCGGCGTCTTTCGTCAAGCCGGCTTCGCGCGGCCATGCTTCGAGGCGCGAAGCTGCACAGGCTCCTCGGAGTCTGCCTCGAAATTCAGGAACCTTCGCCCTGAGGAGCCGCGAAGCGGCGTCTCGAAGGGCGGCAGTGGCGAAAATCGCTGGTTGCGCCATCCTTCGAGACGCGCCTGCGGCGCTCCTCTGGATGAAGATTCGCGTTATGGGATCAGACTCTCCACGTCGCGGGTCCCGCGCGTTTCGGGTCGGCGCTCCGCTTCCTCACGCGATCAGACGCCGGACTACGGCGTGCGTCCTGCCGGTCAAGAGATCGGCGAGCGTGAACTGGTCCAGCGCCGCGTAGAAGGCGCGCTCGGCCTGGTCGAGCGCGCGCGCGAGCGAGCAGGCGCCGCAGAGCGGGCACGGGCCGCGCGCGCAATCGACGAGCGCGCCCGTCTCCTCCAGTTCGCCGAGCAGCGCGCCGACGCGGATCGAGGCGGCGGGACGCGCCAGGCGCAGGCCGCCGTTGCGCCCCGGCAGACTCGTCACGTAGCCGAGACGCCGCAGCCCCTGGATCGCCTTCTGCAGGTGGAACATCGATACGCCGAAACGCTCCGCGATCCGCGCGGTGCTGGCGAGTCCGCCGCCCTCGAGGCCGGCGAGATACATCAGGGCGCGCAACGACAGGTCGGAATAGACGGAAAGACGCACGGCGGCCTCGCTGGTCGTGTCCCTGTGCGCGGCGCCGAACGAGGCGTCCCGATGCACAAGCGCGCGGCGCCCCGCGCGGCCGCCATTTTATAGGCGTCCCCGCCCCGTTCCGGAAATCCCCGGGAATTGAAGGCTTGCGCGCGGTTTTTGCGGCGCGGCGAATATGGCGCCGCAATTGCTAGTTTTCCGGAGCGTCTCCCAGATGGAGTTTCCGGATGACCCCCTCGCAGATCGAATCCGTGAAAGCCAGCTTCGCGCTGGTCAGTCCGATCGCCGATCAAGCCGGCGCGATGTTCTACGCCCGCCTGTTCGAGATCGACCCTTCGGTGAGGCCCCTGTTCAAGCACGATATCGCCGAGCAGAGCCGAAAGCTGATGCAGATGCTGGCCGTGGCGGTGAATTCGCTCGACAACCTCGACGCCATCGTGCCCGCCGTGCGCGCGCTCGGCGCACGGCACGCGGGCTACGGCGTCAGGGACCGGGATTACGAAACCGTCGCGCAGGCCCTGCTGTGGACCCTGCGGCAAGGCCTGGGCGAGGCCTGGACGGACGAGGTCGAATCGTCCTGGACGGCCGCCTATGCGATCCTCGCCGGGACGATGAAGACGGCCGCGCGCGAGGCCGCGGCCGCCTGAGCGGGACGAAAGGCGCCGTCCGTCGGGGGATCGGCGCCGGCCTTCCCTGCTTAGATGCGCTCGATGATGACGGCCGGCGCCATGCCGCCCGCCGCGCACATCGTGACGAGGCCGAACTGCTGGCCGCGGCGCTCGAGTTCGTCGA
>DAIRCS010000013.1:0-40234 GCA_036796555.1 Rhodoblastus sp.
GGCCTCGCCTGGGTCTTCATCCAGAGCTTCATCCTGATGATCGGCGGCTTCGTCGCGCCCGTCATCCGCCGCATCACGCCGCGCGCCGCGCTGCTCGGCACGCTCGCCGGCGTGTCGGTGGCCTTCATCTCCATGCGGCCGGCGCTCGAAATCTTCATGACGCCGGTCATCGGCCTCGTCTGCTTCGGCGTCATTCTCGTGAGCTGGTTCGGCAATCTGCGTTACCCCAAGGGCGTTCCCGCCGGCTTCGTCGCCATTGCCGCGGGCATGCTGATCGCTTGGGGCTCGAACATTTTCGGTCTCGGCTACGGCGGCATGAGCCTGCAGAACCTCGCGCAATCCTTCTCGACCATCGGCTTCTCCGCGCCCATCCCCGCGCTGGGACGCGTGTTCGGCGGTTTTGAATTCCCCGGCCTCATCCTCGTCACCGCCATTCCCTTCGGCATCTACGATCTCGTCGAAGCCATGGACAATGTGGAGAGCGCCGCCGTCGCCGGCGATTCCTACCCGACGACGCGCGTGCTGACAGCGGACGGAATCGTCAGCCTCATCGGCTGCATCATGGGCAATCCCTTTATCAACGCCGTCTACATCGGCCACCCCGGCTGGAAGTCGATGGGCGGCCGCATCGGCTATTCCGCCGCGACCGGCCTGATGGTGATCGTGCTGTCGTGGCTTGGCATCGTCTCGCTGCTCGTCGCGCTCGTGCCCATCGTCGCCATCTCGCCGATCCTGCTCTACATCGGCATGCTGATCGGCGCGCAGGCCTTCCAGGAGACGCCGCACAGGCATGCGCCGGCGATCGTGCTCGCCTTCACGCCGCATCTCGCCTCCTGGGCGAAGACGCTGATCGACGGCGCGCTCGGCGCCGCCGGAACCAATGCCGCTGCGGTCGGCCTCGACAAGCTCGCCAATGTCGGCGTGCTCTACCAGGGCCTGACCTATCTCGGCGACGGCGCGATCCTCACTGGCCTCGTGCTCGGCGCCATCGCCGTCTTCATCATCGAGCGGCAATTTCTGCGCGCCGCGGCCTTTGCCAGCGTTGGCGCCGTTCTCACCTATTTCGGCTTCATGCACGGGCCCGCGGTCGGTTTCGGCGAGCACGGTCTCGGCGTGACGCCGCAGATCGCGCTCGCCTATGCGCTCGTCGCCCTGTTCCTTGCGGGTTGCGCGCAGACGGAGAAGGCGAGCGTCGCCACGACCGCGCCGCCGGAGCCGGTCGCGGCGGAATGATCACCGCCGGGCGCGCGTTTTGACGGGCAGCGCGCCCGTCACCTTGTCGAAAGCGATTTCGACCAGCGTGACGTGGTGCAGCATGGCCGAATGCGCGCGGGGCGCGTCGCCAGCGAGAATGGCGCGCACGACCTCTTCGTGTTCGGCATGCGACTGGACGAGCCGGCGCGGCGCGCGGAATTGCGCGCGGCGGAAATGTTCGAGGCGGCGGCGCAATTGCGTCGCGAATTCCTCGAGCGTGGGATTGTGCGCGCCGGCATAGAGCATGGTGTGGAAGCGGTGGTTCGCCTCGGTATACGCGGCCCGCGCGCGCTTGGCCGCATGCGCGCCCATCTCCTCGTGCAGCGCGCCGAGACGACGGCGTTCGATCGGGGTCATCGAAATGGCGGCGAGCCGCGCGCAGGTCGCCTCGATCTCCGCCATCGCGACGAACAGGCTGTTGAGGCTTTCCGGCGTGATTTCCGTGACGACGGCGCCGCGCCGCGGCCGCAACTCGATCAATCCGGAGGAGGCGAGCCGGCGCAAGGCCTCTCGCACCGGCGTGCGCGAGACGTCGTAGGTTTCGGCCAGTCGCTGCTCGTCGAGCCTTTCGCCCGGCTTGAACTGGCCGGCGAGGATGGCGTCGCCGATCTCGCTCGCCAGACGGTCTGCGCGCGTGCCCGCGTCGGAAGATGTCATGCGCAATGGTTGCATCCTTTGCCGGTGCGCGGAAGGCGCGGGCGCCCGATTTTCAGGCGTTCGATCCCGTCAAATTTGTGCAGCGACGCCAAACAACAGGCATACGGATACACAAAATTGTATGCAATCTTTGTGTTCGGCATTCACGCGCTTCGCGCGTCAAGAGGGACATAGACCATGGACCGTCGCGACTTTCTCAAGAAAACGGCCGCAACTTCCGCCGTCGCGAGCGCCGGCGTCGCGGCGCCCGCCGTATGGTCGCCATCGCGCGCCGACGCGCGATCCGAGACGCTGCTGGTCGTGTCGGAAAGCGGTCCGAACAATCTCGACATCCACGGCGTCGGAACGAACGTGCCAGGCTACGAGGTCTCGTGGAACTGCTACGACCGCCTGATCACGCACGGCATGAAGACGGGTCCGAACGGACTCCCCTATTACGATCGCGACAACATCAGGCCCGAGCTTGCCGAAGACATGAAGGTCGGCGACATGTCCGCCACCTTCAAACTGCGCAAGGACGCCGTCTTCCAGGACGGAACGCCCGTCACCGCCAGGGATGTGAAATGGTCGCTCGATCGCGCCGTGTCGGTCGGCGGCTTTCCGACCTTCCAGATGAAAGCCGGTTCGCTCGAAAAGCCCGAACAATTCGTGGTCGTCGACGACCATACGGTGCGCGTCGATTTCCTGCGCAAGGATCGTCTCACCATTCCCGATCTCGCGGTCATCGTGCCATGCGTCGTCAATTCCGAACTCGTGAAAAAGCATGCGACGGAGAAGGATCCCTGGGGTCTCGAATACACCAAGCTCAACACGGCGGGCTCCGGTGCCTACAAGGTGACGAAATGGACGCCGGGCACGGAAGTCGTGATGGAGCGCCACGACAAATGGATCGGCGGCCCCGCGCCGAAACTCAGGCGCGTGGTCTGGCGCATGGTGCCCTCGCCCAGCAACAGGCGCGCGCTTCTCGAACGCGGCGACGCCGACGTGTCCTACGACCTGCCGAGCAAGGATTTCGCGGAACTGAAAAATGTCGCATCGCTGAAGATCGTCTCGACGCCCTATTCGAACGGCGTCCAATATATCGGCATGAACGTGACGAAACCGCCGTTCAACGACGTGCGCGTGCGCAAGGCGGTCGCTTACGCCCTGCCCTACCAGAAGATCATGGACGCGGTGCTGTTCGGCCTCGGCAAGCCCATGTTCGGTAAGAAGCCGGGGACGCCGACGGAAGTCGCCTGGCCGCAGCCGCACTCCTACGACACCGACATCGCCAAGGCGAAGCAATTGATGGCCGAAGCCGGCTACGCCAACGGCTTCGACACCACGCTCTCCTTCGACCTCGGCTTCGCCGTCGTCAACGAGCCGCTCTGCGTGCTCGCGCAGGAAAGCCTCGCGCAGATCGGCATCCGCGCGACCATCGACAAGATCCCTGGCGCGAACTGGCGCACGGAACTGACCAAGAAGACGTTGCCGCTCTACACCAACGTCTTTTCCGGCTGGCTCGACTATCCCGAATATTTCTTCTTCTGGTGCTACGACGGCCAGAACTCGATCTTCAACACGATGAGCTACCAGAACCCGGCGATGGACAAGCTGATCGCCGCCGCGCGCAATTCGGCGGCGATCGGCGACAAGGCGACCTATGACGCGAGCGTGAAGGGCTTCGTCGATCTCGCTTTCGAGGACGTGCCGCGCATTCCGATCTTCCAGCCCTACGCCAACGTCGCCATGCAGAAGAACGTCGACGGCTACGCCTACTGGTTCCACCGGCGCCTCGACTATCGTTCGATGAGCAAGGGCTGACGCCATGCTGCAGACCACGCTCAAACGCATCGCGGCGTCCGCGCCGAGCCTGATCGGCGTCGTGATCGTCACCTTCCTGCTGACGCGCGTGCTGCCGGGCGACACGGCGTCCTATTTCGCGGGGCCCGCCGCGACGCCTGCGGCGATCGCGGAAATCCGCCACAAGCTCGGCCTCGATCAATCGCTGCCCGTCCAGTTCTGGAACTACATCGGCGATCTCATGCACGGCAATCTCGGCGTCTCGCTGACGACGGGGCAACCGGTCGTCAGCGAGATCGCGTCGCGCCTGCCAGCCTCGGCCGAACTGACGCTCGCCGGGCTCGTCCTTGCTCTCGCCATCGCCCTGCCGCTCGGCGTGATCGCGGCGTTGCGCCAGGGATCGTGGGTCGACCATCTCTGCCGCGTGGTAGCGACGGCCGGCGTCTCGCTGCCGGTTTTCTTCACCGGTCTTCTCTTCGTCTACGTCTTCTACTTTCTGCTCGGCTGGGCGCCGGCGCCGCTTGGCCGGCTCGACGTCTTCTCGTCTGCGCCGCCGACCATCACCGGCTTCTATCTGATCGACAGCCTGATCGCGCGCGATTTCGAGACATTCCGGGCGACGCTGGCGCAGATCGCGCTGCCGGCGATCACGCTCGCGGTCTTCTCGCTCGCGCCGATCGCGCGCATCACGCGCGCCTCCATGCTCAGCGTGCTCGGCTCCGAATTCATCCGCACGGCGCGCGCGGCGGGGCTGGAACCGTCGACCGTCGTCATCCGCTATGCGTTGCGCAACGCGCTTCTGCCGATCGTCACCACGCTCGGCATGGTCTTCTCCTTCCTGCTGGGCGCGAATGTGCTGGTCGAGAAGGTCTTCGCCTGGCCGGGCATCGGCTCCTACGCCGTCGAGGCGCTGATCGCGTCCGACTATGCGCCCGTGCAGGGATTCGTGCTGGCCATGGCGATCCTCTACGTCTTTCTCAACCTCTGCATCGATCTGCTCTACGGCGTGATCGATCCGCGCGTGAGGATCGAAGCATGAGCCGCGCCGCCGCCATGACCGCCGCCCCGGACGCGCCGCGCAACGCCACGGGTCTGAAGGCGCTGCTGCGCCACGGCGCCTTCGTCATCTCCGACAACCCCGTCACGGGCCTGTCCTTCGCGCTGTTCGTCGCGCTCGTGCTGATCGCGATCTTCGGCCCCTGGATCGCGCCGCACGACGCATTCGCCAGCGACACGGCGGCCGCCCTGCAGAAGCCTGGCCTGAAGCATCTGTTCGGCACGGACCAGCTCGGTCGCGACATCTTCAGCCGCGTCCTCGTGGCGACGCGGCTCGACATGACTATCGCCATCGCTTCCGTCGCGCTTGTCTTCGCGCTCGGCGGCGTCGCCGGCGTCGCTGCCGGCTATTTCGGCGGATGGACGGATCGCATCGTCGGCCGCGTCTCGGACACGATCATGGCCTTCCCGCTGTTCGTACTCGCCATGGGCATCGTGGCGGCGCTCGGCAATACGGTGACCAACATCGTCATCGCTACCGCCATCATCAATTTTCCGCTCTATGCGCGACTTGCGCGCGCGGAGGCGAACATCCGCCGCGAGGCGGGTTTCGTGCAGGCGGCGCGCCTGACCGGCAATTCCGACTGGCGCATCCTGTTCGGGCAGATCCTGCCGAACATCCTGCCGCTGATGATGGTGCAGATGTCGCTGACCATGGGTTACGCCATCCTCAACGCGGCGGGCCTCTCCTTCATCGGCCTCGGCGTTCGCCCGCCGACGCCGGAATGGGGCATCATGGTCGCCGAAGGCGCCTCCTTCATCGCCTCCGGCGAATGGTGGATCGCCGTCTTCCCGGGCCTGTCGCTGATGCTCGCCGTTTTCTGCTTCAACCTGCTCGGCGATGGTCTGCGCGACATCGTCGATCCGCAGCGGCGCACGTGAGGGTAACCCATGGCTAATCCCCCTCTGCTCGACATTGACGACGTCACCATCGAGTTTTCCACGCGCCGCGGGATCGTGCGCGCGGTCGAGAAAGTCTCCTTCGCCGTCGCCAAGGGCGAGACGCTCGCGCTCGTCGGCGAATCCGGCTCCGGCAAGTCCGTCACCTCCTACGCCGCCATGCGCATTCTCGATCGCGCCGGCCGCATCGCGCAAGGCTCGATCGTCTATTCCGGCATGCGGCTCGCGGAACTGAGCGAGACGGAAATGCGCGACCTGCGCGGCCGCGAAATGTCAATGATTTTTCAGAACCCGCGCGCGGCGCTCAACCCGATCCGGCCGATCGGCGTGCAGATCGCCGACGTCCTGAAGCGTCACGCGCGCGCGACCTCGCTGGATGCGAAGGAGAAGGCGATCGCGGCGCTGGAGGAAGTGCGCATCGCGCGCGCAGCGGAACGCTATGACGCCTATCCGTTCGAACTTTCCGGCGGCATGTGTCAGCGCGTCGTCATCGCGCTTGCGCTCGCCTGCCAGCCGCAATTGCTGATCGCCGACGAGCCGACGACGGGCCTCGACGTGACGACGCAGAAGGCGGTGATGGATCTCGTGGTCGAACTCACGCGCCGGCGCGACATGTCGACCATTCTCATCACCCACGATCTCGGCCTCGCCGCCGCCTATTGCGACCGCGTCGCCGTGATGGAGAAGGGGCGGCTTGTCGAAACGGCGGCGGCGGCCGACATTTTCGCGCGGCCCCAGCATCCCTACACTCGCCGCCTGATGCGCGCGACGCCGCGGCTCGATTCGACATTGCGCGCGCTGCTGCCGGAAAGCGACGACAGGCCCGAAGTCGAGGCGCAGACGACACAGGCCGCCGATGAGATCATTCTCTCGATCGAGGGCCTGACCAAGGAATATCCGAGAATCGACAAGACCAGTCCGCTCCTGAAACTCGTCGGCAAGGCGCCGCCCGCGCCCGAGCCCTTCAAGGCGGTCGGCGGCGTCGATTTCCAGATCAAGCGCGGCGAGAGCGTCGGCCTCGTCGGCGAGTCCGGTTGCGGCAAATCGACGACGTCGATGATGCTGATGCGCCTGATCGATCCGATGTCCGGCCGCATCCTGTTCGCCGGCGAGGATATTGGCGCGACGCCCGCCCGCGATTTCGCGCGCCACCCGAAACGCGGCAAATTGCAGATGGTCTTCCAGGACCCGACCGAGAGCCTCAATCCGCGCTATACGGCCGCGCGCGCCATCGCCGATCCGATCCTGCGGCTCGGGCCGCCGATGAAGGCGGCGGCGCTGCGCGCGCGCTGCGAGGAGCTCTCGCGGCTCGTCGGACTGCCGGCCGAGCTGCTCGATCGGCTGCCGCATCAATTGTCCGGCGGACAGAAGGCCCGCGTCGGCATCGCGCGCGCCATCGCGCTCGATCCCGATCTCGTCGTGCTCGACGAGCCCACGGCGGCGCTCGACGTGTCCGTGCAGGCCGTCGTGCTCAACCTGCTGCATGATCTCAAGCAGCGCTCGGGCATGAGCTATCTCTTCGTCAGCCACGATCTCAACGTCGTGCGCCTGCTGTGCGACCGCGTCATCGTCATGCGCGCCGGCCAGATCGTGGAACAGGGCCCAACAGAACATGTGCTGACCGCGCCCGCGAGCGACTATACGCGCGCGCTGCTTGAGGCCATTCCGCATCCGCCCGCGCAGGACCATGCCGCATGAAGGATTTGTCGCTCGATCTGGTTTCGCTGCGCGCCGCCTATGACGGCGGTCTCGATCCGCATTCGCTGATCGATCTCGTCTACGACCGCATCGCGGCGGCGAACGATCCCGGCATTTTCATCGCGCTCAGGCCGCGCGCCGACGTTCATGCCGAAGCTGACGCGCTCGGCGCGCGCGAAAAGCCGCTGTGGGGCGTTCCCTTCGCGGTCAAGGACAATATCGACGTCGTCGGCCTGCCGACCACGGCGGCCTGTCCCGACTTCGCTTTTTCGCCGCAGGCGGACGCGGCCGCGGTCGCGCGGCTGCGCGCGGCGGGCGCGCTTGTCATCGGCAAGACCAATCTCGACCAGTTCGCAACAGGCCTCGTCGGCCTGCGCACGCCCTATACGGCGCCGCGCAATTCCTTCGATCCAGCGATCGCGCCCGGCGGCTCGAGTTCCGGCTCCGCGGTCGCCGTCGCGCGCGGCCTCGTCTCCTTCGCGCCGGGCACGGAGACGGCGGGATCGGGCCGCGTACCGGCCGGCCTCAACAATATCGTCGGCCTGAAACCGACCGTCGGCGCAGTGTCGACGCATGGCGTGACGCCCGCCTGCCGCACGCTCGATTGCGTGTCCGTCTTCGCGCTGACGACGCCGGACGCGTGGGAAATCTACACCGCCATGGCGGGCTTCGATCCTCAGGACGCCTTCTCGCGCGATTTCACGCCGGGCGCGCCGTCGGCGGACGTGAACGGCCTGCGCATCGGCGCGCCCGACGCGGCGAGCCGAAAATTCGGCGGCGACGGACTTGCGGAAGCGGCGTTCGACGCGCATCTCGGCGCATTGCGCGCGCGCGGCGCGCAGATCGTCGAGGTCTCGCTCGCGCCCTTTTTCGAGACCGCGCGCCTGCTCTACGAAGGACCATGGGTGGCGGAACGGTATGCGGCGGTCCGCGACTTTATCGAAAGATCGCCGGATTCGTTTCTGGTCGTCACGCGCGGCATTTTGGCGGGTGCGGCGAAATTTTCGGCCGCCGACGCTTTCGCGGGGCTCTACCGTCTCGCCGGTCTGCGCCGCGCGGCGTCCGCCGTCTGGAAGGAGATCGACGCGCTCGTCGTGCCGACATTCCCGCGTCCACGCAGCGTCGCCGACGTGCTCGCCGATCCGCTCGGGCCGAATGCGGAGCTGGGAACCTATACAAATTTCGTCAATCTGCTCGACCTCTGCGCGCTCGCCGTTCCCGGCGGGTTCCGCGCCGATGGCTTTCCGGCGGGCGTCACCTTCATCGCGCCGGCGGGCGAAGATCATCTGATCGCCGGCCTCGGCGCGGAATTTCAGGCCGCAGCCGGGGTTCCGCTGGGCGCGACCGGCGCCGCCAACCCGCCCGCCAAATTTTCGGGAGAGATCATGTCCGGCGAAATCGAAATCGTCGTCGTGGGTGCGCATATGTCGGGCTTGCCGCTCAATCGCGAATTGACCGGCCTCGGCGCGCGATTCTCACGCACGGTCGAAACAAGGCCGGACTATCGCTTCTATGCGCTGCCGGGCGGGCCGCCGTTCCGGCCTGGGCTGTTGCGCGTCGCCGCCGGACAGGGCGCAGCGATCGCCACGGAGGTCTGGACATTGAGCGCGGCGGCCTTTGGGGTCTTCGTATCCGGCATTCCCGCACCGCTTGGCGTCGGCACGCTGCTGCTGGCCGACGGCACGACGCCGAAGGGCTTCCTCGTGGAAGCCGAAGCCGTGCGCGGCGCGGAAGACATTTCCGCTTATGGCGGCTGGCGCGCCTTCATGGCCGCCAAGGCGGCGTGAGGACAAGCGATGACGTCAGAGGATTGGGACGCCTATATCGCCGAGGCCGCGAAACTGCTCGACCTCGCGCTCACCGACGAGATGCGCGCCGCCACGCGCGCGAATCTCGAGACGGCCGAGCGCATGGCGAAACTCGTCGGCGACTATCCGCTCGACGATCACGCCGAACCCGCGCCGGTCTATACGGCATGAGCGACGCCTTCCGCTTGACCGCATCCGAATGCGTCGCCGCCGTCGCAGGCGGCAAGCTGACGGCGACTGAAATCGTCGACGCAAGTCTCGCGCGCATCGCGGCGCAAAACCCCCGCCTCAACGCCTACACAGCAGTCCTCGCAGGCCGGGCGCGCGCAAAGGCCGCCGATATCGACGCGCGCATCGCGCGGGGCGAAAGGGTCGGTCCGCTCGCCGGCGCAACCTATTGCGTCAAGAACCTGTTCGACGTCGCGGGCGTCGTGACGCTGGCGGGCTCGAAGATCAACGCCGATCAAGAGCCGGCGCCCCGCGACGCGAGTCTCGTACGAAAAATGGAGGCGGCCGACGCCATCCTGCTCGGCGCGGTCAACATGGGCGAATACGCCTACGATTTCACCGGCGAGAACGCGCATGCCGGCGCCTCGCGCAATCCGCACGATCCCGCGCATATGTCTGGCGGCTCGTCAGGCGGCAGCGGCGCGGCGGTCGCCGCCGGCATGGCCGCGATTTCGCTGGGCTCCGACACCAACGGCTCGATCCGCGTACCGTCTTCCTTCTGTGGCCTGTTCGGGTTGAAGCCGACCTACGGACGTCTGTCGCGCGCCGGTTCCTTTCCTTTCGTCGGCTCGCTCGATCACCTTGGACCCATCGCGCGCTCGGTGGACGACCTCGCGCTCGCCTATGACGCGATGCAGGGCCACGACGCGGACGATCTGGCGCAGGCGCCACGCCCGGTCGAACCCGTCGTCGGCGCCCTTCCAGCAGGAACGCAGGGCCTGCGCATCGCGCGCGCCGGCGGATATTTCGCACGGGGCGGCGAGCCTGCCGCATATGCGGCCGTGGACGTCGTCTGCAAGGCGCTCGGCGTGGCCCACGAAATCGAAATCCCGGAAGCGCAGCGCGCGCGGGCCGCGGCCTTTCTCATCACCATGGCGGAAGGCGCGGACCTGCATCTCGCCCGGCTGCGCGCCCGCGCGCAGGATTTCGATCCCGCCGTGCGCGACCGTCTCGTCGCCGGCGCCATGCTGCCCGCGCACTGGATTATTCGCGCGCAAAAATTCCGGCGGCGCTATCGCGAACTCGTGTTGCAATTGTTCGAGGAGGTCGACCTCGTCATTGCGCCGGCCACGCCCTGCCGCGCGCCGAAAGGCGGGCAGGCTACTTTCGTTCTCGATGGCGTCGAAATGCCGGTGCGGCCGAATATCGGCGTCTACACGCAGCCGATCTCGTTCATCGGCCTGCCGGTCGTTGCGGTTCCGGTATGGACGGCGGGCGAGCGCCTGCCGATCGGCGTGCAGATCATCGCGCCGCCGTGGCGCGAGGACCTCGCGCTGCGCGCGGCCCACGCCCTGCAGATGTCCGGCGTGTGCGCGGCGCCGGTCGCCGAATGACGGAGAAACAGATGATCGTCGACGATCCGCAGACGCTGGCCGAAGTGGAGGCGGAATTCGCGCGCTACGAGACGGCGCTGGTGACGAACGACGTGGAGGCGCTCGACAATTTCTTCTGGCGCGACGCGCGCGCGATCCGCTACGGCGGCGGCGAGAATCTCTACGGCTTCGACGAGATCGCCGCCTTTCGCGCCGGCCGTTCGCCGGCGGGTCTCGCACGCGACCTTCGGCGCACCGTCGTCACGACCTACGGCCGCGACATGGCGACGGCCTCCACGCTGTTCACGCGCGCCTCGGCGCCCGGCAGGATCGGGCGGCAGATGCAGACCTGGGTTCGCATGCCCGAGGGATGGCGGATCGTCGCGGCGCATGTCAGCGTCATCGACGACAAGCCGGCCTGATCAGCCGCCGAGCGCCGCGCGCACCTCCTTCGCCTTCGCCGGTTCGCCGCCCGCCGCGCGAATTTGCCTTGCCGCGATTTCGACCCATGCGCGATTGGTCAGTTCCGTTCGCCATGGCGCGTCCTCGAGGCCCACGCGGACATGTCCGCCGCGTTCGACGGCCGGCGCGATCAACGGGCGTATGTCGACGCCGAGGCCCGCGACCATCCAGGGCGCGCCCGGCGCACATTCGGCGAGCAGCGCGAGATGCGTGTCGAGATAGGCGGGTTTCGCGGGAAAGCCCCAGGCGAATTCGTCGGAGAACATGAAGCGGTAGATTGGCTGCGGCAGGCCAGGCGTCGCGTCCGCGAGCGCCGCGCCCAGCCGCGTGAAGCCGGGCTCGTAGATGGCGTAGCCCGGATGCAGCTTGCAGTCGCGCGAGAGGCGCAGGCCTTCGCGGATGTCGGCCATCGAATTCTGGTAGACGAAGCCGGCGGCCTGGTCGTCCATCTCGTCGAAGCGCGCGAAATTGCAGGAGCCGGGATCGCACACCGTCCATTCGAGCAGGCCGCGGCGCGCGAGCTCCGCCGTGTGGACGAAGCGCTGCTGCGCATTAGCGCTCGCATAGTCGGAGCCCGCGAGCGGAATGGTCGGGTAGACGATGACGTCGGCCCTGGCGCGAATGCCCTCGATGATGCGTGCGTAGATCTCCCACCGGTCGTTCTGCCGGCCGGTCGACGAATCGTAGGCGTGAACATGAACGATGGCCGCGCCGGCCTCCGCCGCTGCGATCCCGTCGGCGACGATCTCCTCGACCGCAACCGGAATCCCGGGCTGGCGCTCGCGACCCCATGGCCCGTTCAACGCAGCTTCGATCCAGACCTTGCGCGCCTCGGTCAAACCGTGCGCCCGCCATCGACCGGAAACTCGACGCCGGTGATGAACTCCGCCTCGTCGGAGGCGAGATAAAGCGCGGCGTTGGCGATATCGACGGGTCGCGACATGCGGCCGAGCGGAATGGTGGCGAGAAACTTCGCGCGGTTCTCCGGCGTGTCGGGCATGCCCATGAAGGCTTCGAGCAGGCCCGTCTCGCCGATGACCGGGCAGATCGCGTTGACCCGGATTTTCCAGGGCGCGAGTTCGACGGCCAGCGACTTCGAGGCGAGGTTCACCGCGCCCTTGGTCGCATTGTACCAGGTGAGGCCCGGGCGCGGCCGGATGCCCGCCGTGGAGCCGACATTGAGAATCACGCCGCCGCCGGCGTCGCGCATGACGGGGGCCGCGGAACGCACGAAATGGAAGATCGATTTCACGTTGACCCGGAAGATGTGATCGAAAGTCGCCTCGTCGACTTCCATGATCGGCCGGTTCCTGTGCGTCACGCCGGCGTTGTTGACGAGAATGTGCGGCGCGCCGAATTTCGCCTTCGTCTCGTCGACGACCCGCTGCACGTCGCCGGCGTCGCCGACATCGGCCCTGAGCGCGATCGCCGCGGCGCCGATTTCCCTGGCGACGCGCTGGGCCTCGCCCTCGCGGATGTCAACGACGACGACCCTGGCGCCCTCCTCCGCGAACCGCCTAGCCACGCCTTCGCCGAAGCCGCCGCCAGCGCCGGTCACGATCGCGATCTTGTCCTGAAGTCTCATGGAATTTCCCTTTGTTCCTCTGCGACGTCCACAGCGCCTCAGACCGCGCGTTCGCCCGGTTCCGAGAACTCGCGCCGGATCGCTTCGCTGTGCTGGCCGATCTGCGGAATGGGCCCGAGGTCCGGCTCCGCGCCGTCGCGTGTCGCCGGCGGCGCGACGATGGACACCGGTCCGTTCGGCGTCGCGACCTCGACGCGGCGCAGCGCCGGGTGATGCGCGAGTTCGGCGACCGTGTTGACGAAGCCGTAGGCCGTATCCGCCTCGCGCAGGAGCGCCTCCGCTTCTTCGCGGCCGAGCTTCGCGAAGACGGAGCCGACATGGGCGTCGACCTTGTCGCGGTTGGCGACACGGATGGTGTTGCTTTCGTAGCCGGACCGCTTCGGCAGATCGGCGTCGCCCATCACGACACGGCAGAAATTCGCCCATTCGCGCTCGTTCTGGATCGAGATCAGCACGAGGCTGCCGTCCTTCAGCGCGAAGGCGCCGTAGGGGCAGATGGAGGGATGCGCGAGGCCCATCCGCCTCGGCGCCGCGCCCGTGCCCTCGAAATAGATGAGCGGCACGTTCATCCAGTCGGCCATGCCGGCGAACAGGCTGGTCTCGATCGCCGCGCCTGAGCCGGTGATGGAACGCGCAATCAGAGCTTCGAGGATCGCCGCATGAGCCGCCATGCCGCAGGCGATGTCGCAGACCGAGACCCCGACGCGGCCGGGCCCCGCCGGATGGCCGGTGATGCCGGCAAGTCCGCTCTCGGCCTGCACCAGCAGGTCGTAGGCCTTCATGTCGGTGTAGGAATTTCCGGGACCGTAGCCGGAAATATCGACCGTGATCAGCCGCGGGTTTTTCGCGCGCAACGCCTCCGAGCCGAGGCCCGCGCGCGCGGCCGCGCCCGGCGCGAGGTTCTGGATGAACACGTCGGCCTTCGCGAGCATGGCGTGCAGAAGTCTCGCGTCGGCCGGATTCTTGATGTCGACGACGAGACTTTCCTTGCCGCGATTGAGCCAGACGAAATAGCTGGACGAACCCGCCGCGGCGGTATCGTATCCCCGCGCAAAATCGCCTTCCGGCCGCTCGATCTTGATGACCCGCGCGCCGGCGTCGGCCAAGCGCGACGAACAATAGGGCGCTGCGACCGCCTGCTCGAGCGAAACGACGAGCAGGCCTGCAAGCGGCCTGCGCGCATCTGGTTTGGGTGCGCTCATGATCCTCAGCCGTGCTTGATGGTGACGGTCTTCAGCGCGCCGAAAGCGTAGAGCGCCTCGAAGCCCTTCTCGCGGCCGTGGCCCGACCCTTTCATGCCGCCGAACGGCAATTCGACGCCGCCGCCCGCGCCATAATTGTTCACGAAGACCTGGCCCGACTGGATCTTGCGCGACAGACGCATCGACCGCCCGAGATTGCTCGTCCATACGCCGGCGGCAAGCCCGTAGGGCGTGCAATTGGCGATGCGGATGGCGTCGTCCTCGTCCTTGAAGCGCATGGCGACGAGCACGGGCCCGAAAATCTCTTCTTGGCCGAGAACGTGATCGGGCGGCACGTCGCCGATCAGCGTCGGCTTCACGTAATAGCCGCCCTCCGGCAGGTTGCCGCCGAACGCGCCTTCGGCCAGCACCGGCAGCTTGTCGCGGCGGGCGATGTCGATGTAGCGCTCGACGCGCGCCTTTTGCGTCGCGTTGACGACCGGGCCGAGGTCGAGGTCCTGGCTCGCCGAACCGACACACAGCGCGCGGAACCGTTCGGCGAGTTCGCCCGTGAATTTGTCGTAGACGCTGTCCTCGATCAGCACGCGCGACCCCGCGCTGCAGGTCTGGCCGGCGTTTTGCGCGATGCCGCGCACGATCGTCGCGCCGGCCTCGGTGAAATCGGCGTCGCCGAAGACGACCTGCGGCGACTTGCCGCCGAGTTCGAGCGTCACGGGAATCGTGTTCTTGGCCGCCGCCGCCTGCACGAGGACGCCGACCTCGCGCGAGCCAGTGAAGCTGACATGGCCGATGCCGGGATGAGCGGCGAGCGCGGCCCCGGCTTCATCGCCGAGGCCCGTCACCACGTTGAAGACGCCCGCCGGGAAACCCGCCTCTTCCGTGAGGCGCACGAGCGCGAGCGCGGTGAGCGACGTATCCTCCGCGGGCTTCAGGACGACGGCGTTGCCCATGGCGAGCGACGGGGCGACCGAGCGGCCCATCATCTGCAGCGGGTAGTTCCACGGCACGATATGCGCGGTGACGCCGTGCGGCTCGTAGAAGGTCATGACGGAATGGCCGTTCATGAAGGGAATGGTCTCGCCATGCACTTTGTCGGCGGCCGCCCCGTAATATTCGAAATAGCGCGCGCAGACGGCGACGTCGCCGCGCGCCAGCGTCATCGGCTTGCCGACGTCCTCGCTCTCGAGCCTCGCAAGCTTCTCGGCGTCGCGGCGGATGAGGTCGGCCACCTTCATCAGGAGGCGGCCGCGCGAGACGGCGTCGAGTTCGCCCCATGCGCCCTTCATCGCCGCGTGACCGGCCGCGACCGCCGCGTCGATCTCGGCCGCGCCGCCGCGCGCGATCTCCGCCATTTTGACGCCATCGGACGGATTGAGAACCGCCACCGTTCCGCGCGACGGCGTCCACCGCCCGCCGATGTAATGCTGATGAACGTCCACGTCCTGCTCCATGTCCGCGCGAAGCGCGAGGCTCCGCGAAGGTCTGTGCGATGACGGCGGACAGGACGGCCCGGCGCGACGGGGGGTCGAGCCTTCGAACATGCGGTCTCGCCGCGGCCCTGGGCCCTCCCGGCGCCATGCGTCGCCGCGAAACTAACGCCGGACGAGACGTGCGGTCCAATACATAATTCGACCGCCTGCGATACCGTTGACGTATCGATGCAGGAGCTGCGGCGTCCGCGCCATCAGCTCGCATTGCCCAGCGGCGCGACGAGGCGGAACACCTTGCCGTCGCTGTCGTGCGCCTCGATGCTCAACGCCTTCGCGCCGTTCGGCACGAAGGTGAAACGGAAATTCGGGTCTTCCGAAATCGAAATGCCGCCGTCCATCTGGAACAGAAGATCGTCGCCCTGCTTGACCACGAGCTGGTCGACGTAGCGGGCGGGAATATAGCTGTTGGTGCGCTGATCCATCTGCATGCCCGAGGCGTTGGGATGGCGGATCATGATCTGGCCTTCGCGACGATTGGCGGCGCCGAGATCGCCGGCCGGTATTTCGCGATACTTGATGAGGCCGAGATTGGCGAGCGCCTCGTCCATGCTCTTGACCGAGGGCGCAGCGCAGCCCCCCGCGCCCTTTATGTAGCGCTGCGTCATATGCAGCGAGCCGTCCGACGCTTCGGCGACCGCATGCATATTGGTGAAATCGTTCACACGCACGCGCGTCGAGATCATCGTCAGTCCCGAGTTGGGGCCGATCGTGAATTTCGCGGCCATCGGCGCGGGATTGGCGTCGATCACGAGCGTCACGCTGCGGACTCTGGTGGCGGGCTGCTCGAGATTGATCGTCACGGGCACGAGCGCGGCGTCGCGCGCTTCCTGCGGCGCCTGCAGCGAGATCATCTCCCGGCCCGATGTCATCGCGCGGCTCTGGAATATGTCCTTCGTCAGTCCCTGCCAGAGTTCGTCGGCGGTCTGGGCGCGGGCGCCGCCCGCCGCGCATAGCGCGCCCGCGACAAGAAACGCGCAGGACGCGAGCATGAAACGCTGCATGATTTCCTCCCGTATTCTTGTTGACGCCGAGCCTAGGCGCATCGCCGAGGCGCGGCAACTACTCCCATTCGATTTCAGCCAGACCCGCCGTCGCATTGCGCGGCGCGTAGTCGTCGAAGAGCGACCACTTGTCGCGCTCGGACTGGCCCGCCTGCGTCGCCGCCTGTTCGACGTCCGCGCCCTTCTTGACCAATTGGCGCAGGTCGCGCGTCAGAACCTCGAAATAGCGCTTCTCGTTCGCCACGGCCTGCGGCCAGTCCGCGCCGACGGGCCCGTGCCCGGGAACGACACGCGTCGCGGGAATCTTTTCGAGTTCGCCGATGACCTTCTGGAATCCGAGCAGGCTGCCGTCGACGATCGGCGTGTGTTGCAGGAAGACGAGATCGCCGGTGAAGAGCACGCCCGACTTCGGATCGAATATCGTGAGGTCGTTGTCGGTATGGCTCGTCTTCCACGCCCTGAGTTCGATCGGGCGATTGCCGAGGTCGAGGGTCATGCGGTCGTCGACGAGCAGCGTCGGAACGACGATCTTCACGCGCTCGATCTCATCGCCGAGCTGCGCGCGAAACGAGCGCAGATAATATTCGCCGCGCGCCGCCAGCGCGCGCGGCAAGTTGCGATGACCGACGTATGTCGCGCCGGTCGACGCGAAGGCCGCCGCGCCGAACGTGTGGTCGGGGTGGACATGCGTCATGATGACATAGCGCACCGGCTTGGCCGTGGCGGCGCGCACGGCCGCAAGCAATTGCTCGCCGACGGCGACGCTGCCGCCGCAATCGACGACCGCGACGGCGTCGTCGCCGACGATGAAGCCGAGATTGGCGATGTCGCCGCGGTTGGCCGGGCTCGTCGTCGCGATCAATCCCTGATGCGCGAAGACGCCCGGGGCGATCTCGCGCGCGAAATCCGGTTGGGCGTTCCCGCTGCTCGACGCCGCAAGGAGGACCGCGAACCCGACGATGGTCGATAGCCAGGCCGCTTGGCCGGCGCGCCCGCGCCTCATAATCTGCCTGAACGCGCAGGCTGCATGTTCGAGCGTCGCATGAAACTGACCCATCGCATTTTCCGCATAATCGCGAGCGCTCTCGCGCTGCTCGCCGGCGCCGCCGCCGTCCGCGCCGCCGATCGCCCACCGGAGCCGCAAGGCTATCGCATGGAGGACTACAGGTCCCCGACGCCGACGGCGCTCGCCGGCGCGCGCGTCGTCGACACGGAAGCCGCCGCGCAATTGTGGCGGGACAAGGCCGCCGTCTTCATCGATGTGCTGCCGCATGCGCCGAAACCGCCAAACCTCCCTGCATCCACCGTGTGGCGCGAGAAGCGCCGCGACAACATTCCCGGCAGCCTGTGGCTCCCCGACGTCGGCTACGGCGCGATTGCGCCCGAAACGCAGGCCTATTTCGCGCGGGGGCTCGAACGCGCCTCCGGTCCGGGCAAGGCGCGCCCGCTGGTCTTCTACTGTCTGGCCGATTGCTGGATGTCGTGGAATGCGGCCAAACGCGCGCTGTCCATGGGATACGCCAATGTCATCTGGTATCCGGACGGCACGGACGGCTGGAGCGCCGAAGGCCATGAGCTCGCAGA
Organism: Rhodoblastus sp.; assembly: GCA_036796555.1. Lineage (GTDB taxonomy): Bacteria > Pseudomonadota > Alphaproteobacteria > Rhizobiales > Beijerinckiaceae > JAJXWB01. The sequence continues at coordinate 18,021 of DAIRCS010000013.1, forward strand.
GAGCCATCCGGAGCCGCGCGAATAAAACGCTCATCAGGCGCCTCCCGCCGATGAAAGCGCAGCCGCGCGCAGGCGCGCCGCAAGGTCCGCGGTCATGCGCCCGCGCGGCGCGGCGACGTCGAGCGCCGCACGCACGCGCATGGGCCGCGCGGAAAGAAGAAAGATGCGATCGGCGAGATAGATGGCTTCGTCGAGATCGTGCGTAACGATCAGCGTCGTGACGCGTCGGGATTCGACGAGCGCCGCGATCTCGTTGCGCAGCGCCAGCGCCAGCGCGGCGTCGAGCGACACGAAGGGCTCGTCGAGCAGCAGCAGGTCCGGCGCGACGGCGAGCGCGCGGGCGAGCGCCACACGGCGCGCCAGGCCGAGCGAGAGCTGGCCGGGAAAATGCCGGCGATGCCCGGCAAGGCCCAAAATGCCGAACAGCGCGTCGAGGGTGGCCTCGTCGACGTCGGGCGCGGCGATGCGGACATTGTCCTCGACGTTGCGCCAGGGCAGCAGGCGCGGCTCCTGGAACACGATTCCGAGGCGGCCATGATCCGGCAGAACGACCTGGCCGCTGAAGGCCGTGTCGAGGCCGGCGACGATACGCATCAGCGTGGTCTTGCCGCAGCCCGACGGCCCCACCAGCGCGCCGACTTCGCCGCGGCCGAGCGACAGCGTGCAATCGCCGATGGCGCGCAGCGCGGCGCCGCCGGCCGTCCGCCAGCTCTTCTCGGCGATCGCGACTTCAAGCCGCGGTGAGCCGCCAGTTGGACGCACGTCGTTCAAAGGGTTGCACCGCGAGAGTTTCGATCGCCAGCATGAGCGCGACGAAGGGAAGCGCATAGGCGAGCAGGAGCCGCACGTCGAAGAGCTGAAAAGCCGCGCCGATTTCGAAGCCGACGCCGTTCGGCCGCCCGAGCAGTTCGACGACGAGTACGATCTTCCAGACGAGCGAGAGCCCGGAGCGCGACGCCGCCGCGAAATAGGGCGCGAGCTGCGGGACGACGACATGGCGCAGGCGCGTGAGCGCCGGCATGCGGAAGGCGCTCGCCATCTCGTCCAGGCCGGGATCCAGCGCGCGCGCGCCTTCGCGCATGGTCACGATCGTGTTGGGCAACTTGTTGAGCGCGACCGCGCCGATGGCGGCCGCCTCGTTGAGCCCCACCCAGATATAGGCGAGCACGATCACGACGAGCGCCGGCAGGTTGAGCAGGATCAGCACCCAGGAATCGAGCAGGGCATCGACGCCGCGCCTGCGGCCCATCCACACGCCGATGACCGAGCCGATGCTCATGGCGAGCGCGAAGGCCGCCACGACGCGCAGCAGCGTGGCGAGCAGATTTGCGAACAGGGCGCCCGACCGGGCTTCGGCGCCCATCGCCGAAAAGACGTCGAGCGGCGCCGGCAGGAGGCGCGGCGCCGCATGGCTCGCCGCGATCTGCCAGATCGCCAGAAGGACCAGAACAGAGGCGATGCGGGCGAGCGTCGTCATGGGGCGTCCGCCCAGAATACGCCCGCCGGCATGTCTTTGGCGGGGCCGACGAGTTGCTCTCCGCCGATGCCGGACAAAACCCGATACAGGGCGCGCGCGTCATTCTCCTGTTCGGCGGCCGATGTCTCCGGAATGCCTTGCGCATAGCGCTGGCGATAGATGGAGAGCGCGGCCGCCTCCTTCGCGCCGATCATCGGCGCGACGATCGCCCAGGCCTCGTCCGAGGTCGCGATCAGGCGCTTGGCCTCGTCCGTCATCGCGAAAAAGCGGCGCAGCAGCGCCTTGTTGCGCGCGGCCCATTCCTCGTCGAAGACATAGCCCGTCACGACCGGCGCGCCGGCGGCGCCGAGCTGGCGCTCCACCTCGCGGATATCGATCGCGCGGCGCATGCCGCGGCCCTCGAGGTCGGCGCAGAAATTCCAGAACTCGAGCGCCGCGTCGATCTCGCCCTGCGCCAGCTTTTCGGCGATCAACGGCGGCGCGCCATAGACGACCTGCGCCTGCTTCTTCAGATCGACGCCTTCGCGCAGGGCCTGCGCCTGCAGGAGCAGCCAGCTCTTGTCGAGCGGCCCGCCCGCGACGCCGATCTTGCGCCCCACGAGGTCGGCGATGGTGTGGACCGGCGAGTCCTTCGCGACCATCACGGCGCCGACGGCCGTCGAATAGGGACGCAGCGTGAGCTTCGAGCCGAGACTGCGCTCGCGCGCGACCCACAGCCAGTCGGAAACGATCACGTCGGCGGCGCCGCCGGCGATGGCGATCTTGCCGGCGTCGGTCGAGGCGAGTTCCACGACGGCGAGATCGACCCCGGCTTTCTTGTCCAGGCCCTTCGCGCGGATGACGGCCATCTCCCACGCGACCGTGCCGGTCTTCTGGATGGCGAGCCGTATGCGATCGGCGGCGGCGGCGGACGCCGCACCGGGCGAGAATACTGCAACAATCGTCACGAGCGTCAGATGAAGGAGGGAGCGCGGGCGCATCAGTCAACCTCGCATCGCGAGCAGGCCGCGCGACGGATCGTAGGCGATGATCGCGGCGCCGAGGAAGACGATCGCGCAGCCGAGCACGACGGCGAAGGACAGCGGATCGAACTTGCCGTAGAAGGAAAAGCGGATCAGCTCGACGGCGTGCGTGAAGGGATTGGCCTCGCACACGCGGTAGAGAAAGGGGCTCGACTCGCGCACGCGCCAGAGCGGATAGAGCGCGGAGGACGCGAAGAACATCGGGAAAATGACGAAATTCATCACGCCGGCGAAATTCTCGAGCTGCTTGATGAGCGAAGAGAGCAGCATGCCGAGCGCGCCGAGCATGAGGCCGACGAGCACGAGCGCCGGCAGCACGGTGAGATAGCCCCACCAGGTCGGCGGTTCGATGTCCCAGAAATAGGCGATCAGCAGATAGGCGTAGACCTGCGCGACAGACACGGCGGCGCCGGCCGCGAGTTTCGACACGAGAATGAACCAGCGCGGCAGCGGGCTCACCAGCATGGTGCGCATGTTGCCCATCTCGCGGTCGTAGACCATCGACAGCGACGATTGCATGCCGTTGAAGAGCTGGATCATCGCCATCAGGCCGGGCGTGATGTAGACCTCGTAGAGGACATAGGTTTCGTAGGGTGGGATAATTGATATGCCGAGCGCTTGGCGAAAGCCCGCCGCGAAGATGAACAGCCAGACGAGCGGGCGCACGAGCGCGGAGACGAAGCGCTCGCGCTGATGGGCGAAGCGCAGCGCCTCGCGCCAGACGATGCCGCCGAAGCAGACCGCATATTGCCGCGCCGTGAAGCCGGCGGACTGGCGCGCCTCCATGGAGGTCGTCCCGCTCATGCCGCGGCCTCGCGCCTGCGCGCATCCGTCAGCGCGGAAAAGGCGCCGGCCATGTCGGCCGCGCCCGTCTGCGTGATGATATCGGCGGCGCGGCTCGAGACGAGCGCCCTGCCCTGATGCAGCACCACGACCTCGTCGTCCGCCTGCACCTCGTCCATCAGATGCGTCGTCCAGAGAACGCCGATTTTCTCTTCGGCGACAAGCTGGCGGACCTGCGCCAGAATTTCGGCTCGCGCAGCGACGTCGAGGCCCACCGTCGGCTCGTCCAGCAGCAACAGGCGCGGGCTGTGCAGCAGCGCGCGCGCGATCTCGATGCGGCGCATCTGCCCGCCGGAGAGCACGCGCGCCTTGTCCTTCGCGCGCTCCGCGAGCCCGACGCGCTTCAGGACCGCCATGCCGCGCCGGCGCGCCTCGGCGGGGCCGATGCCGTGCAGCGCGGCGTGATAGATCAGGTTCTGCATGATCGAGAGATCGAGATCGAGCGTGCGCGCCTGGAAGACGACGCCGATCCTGCGCAGCGCCTCGCCGGGCGTCGCCGCGATATCGCAACCGAAGATCGAGATGCGGCCGACGCGCGCCGCAAACAGCCGCGTGATCAGCGAGAGGAGCGTGCTCTTGCCCGCGCCGTTGAGGCCCAGCAGGACCGCGAACTGGCCGGGCGCGACCGTCAGGCTGACGTCGTCCAGCGCCTTGCGCGCGCCGTAGCTGTGGCTGACGCCCGCGACCTCGAGCGCGAGTGGTCCCGTCGCATCGGCGGCCGTCATTTCGGCGTCACCGCGACGCCCCAGGGCAATATGCCGACCTGAACGGATTTCAATACTTTTCGCGCCGCGACGTCGATGATCGAGACGTCGTTGGTCACGCCATTGACGGCGAGCAGATATTTGTCGTCGGGCGTGAGCGCGAGCTGCCACACGCGCTGCCCGACCAGAAGATAGCGCTCGACCTTTTTCGTCGCCGTGTCGACGACGGCCACGCGATTGGCGGGCCCGAGCGCGACGAAGGCCGTCTTTCCGTCCGCCGTCATGCGGATGCCGACGGGCTGCGCCTGCTCCTTCGTCAGGCCGGGAATCTCGAACTCGACCTTCGCGACCACTTTCTTTTGCGCGGGATCGATGACCGACACCGCGCCGCCGACCTCCGAGGACACCCACAGTTCCGATCCGTCGGGCTTGAACAGGGCGAAGCGCGGGCGGGCGCCGACCAGCACGTTGCCGACGATCTTGCGCGCGCCGGCGTCGATGAAATGCGCCATGTTGGTCGTTTCCGACGTCGCGACGATCGTCTTGCCGTCGGGCGACACGGCGACGCCTTCCGGCTCCACGCCGACTGGCACTTCGGCGAGCGGCTTGCGCGTCGCCGCATCGAAGATCGAAATGAGATTGTCGTCCTCATTGGCGATGTAGAGACGCGCGCCGTCGGGGCTGAGCACGACCTGCTCCGGATCGGACGTCGGTATGCGGCCGATGAGCTTGAGGGACGCGGTATCGAAAATCTGGATCACATTATCGTCGCTCGCGCAGACGTAAAGCCGCGCGCCATCGGGACTGAGAACGATTCCGCGTGGCCGCTTGCCGACGGGAAAAGTCTTCACGGCCTCCATCTTCTCGATATCGACGATTGTGACGGAATTGCCCTTCTCGTTCGTCACATAGGCGGAGAAGGCCATCGCCGGGGCGCCGGCGAGCGGCAGCAGCGTCAGGCCGAGACAGACGCGGATCAGCGCAGCTTGCATTTCGTCTCCGGTCTGTCGGCGCCCAGCGTATCGAGCGTGGATGTCTGATGCAGAAAACCTTCCTGCGGCGAAACGGAAACCACCGTGCGCCCGTCGGACAACAGGATCGGCTGGCGCAATTGCAGGTTCCACGGGCGAATCGTCAGCTTCTGGCCCTTGAAGGCGGCGATCTCGAATTCCGGCGCGGCGAGGTAATCGGCTATTTTTTTCGGGTCGACGCTCTGCGTGCGCGTCGCCGCCTCGCCGATCATGCGCATCGCCATCCACGCCTGCGCGTCGCGGGCGCGCAACGGCCGCTTGAACAGCCGATAGAAGCGATTCTGCAATTGCGTCGCGCCCCATTGCTCGTGCGCCGGGCTCCAGCTCTCGGGCCGCAGGCCGGCGGAGCCCGCGACGGGGCGCGGATCCCAGGTGCGATAGGGCAGATAGGCGGCGAAGACGTCGCTTTCGTCGGCGGCGACGAGCACGTCGTAAGCGGGCGCGTTCTGCGTCAATTGCGGCATCTGGCGCTGAACCTGCGCGACGCCGGTATCGGAGCGCCGGCCGCCGCCAGCGTCCGCAAACGTCCGCTCCTCGACGATCTTCGCGCCGAATTTCTTCGCGCTGGCGCGATAGGCCGCCGCAAGCGCCTCGTCCTGCGGATGCGACCCCTTGATCAGAAGCCAGCGCCGCCATTGCTTCCAGACGAGATATTGCGCGAGACCGTCCGTCAGCATGGAGCGCGTCGGCGCAGCGTGGAAAATGTTGGCGCGGCAATCCTGCTCGCGCAGCGAATCGTCGGGCGCCGCCGAATTGATGAACACCATGCCGCGCGTCTTGCCGGCGTCTGCGGCCGCCAGAAGCCGATCGGCCGGCAGGTCGGCGATGACGAATGAAACGCCGCGGTCGCCGAGCTTCGCGACCGCTTTCGCGATATCGTCCTCGGGCTGCGCGATCGCGTCGATCGGCGTGAATTTCTGGTCGCTGAACACGCCCGTCGTGTTGTTGTCGTCGGCGCCGAGTTCGGCGCCAGCGAGCGTTTCGTCTTCCGCCGGAGTCTCGAGGATCGAAATGGTTTCGCGCGGCTGCGGCTGGCGCAATACGCCGATTTTCAACTCCGCCGGCTCCGCCGCCAATGTCGGCGCGGCAGGCCCCGACAGGACCGCCGCCGCGAGAAGCGTCGCCGCAAGGAGACGCGGCGCTGCGGGCGCGATGTCTGCAAGGCGGCGCGGTCGCTGGAACATGCGCGGCCAGAACCTGCATTTCGGATCGACAGGCGCATCGACCACGGCCGCCGGCGACGTGATACGCAATCTCCAACCTCCCAAGGCCGGACGGTCATGCGCAGCGTATTCCGCCCAGCCTGCCGCTCGACTTGTTCTTTGGGAGGAGCCTACTAGCGCCTCGCGAGGTCGCCTACTAGTCTTTCTGGCAAGACCGGCGACGACGCCCCCGACCGGGGCTCACATACAGGCGGCAGTCGCATCGAGGAAGGAAACGCGCGTGTGTCGCTCAGTCTGACGCGCCAGCAATGGATCGACGCGCCGGTTGCGCCGCACGCCATCGCGGATGCGATCGCAGCCGCAGCGCGGCCGCGCGACTTCGCCGCCCCGCCGCCGGCGCGCGAGACGGCGCGCAGGCTGCTGCCTCGCGCCCCGGCCCTGTTGCTTGTCTTGGGCGCGCATGCCGCGCTGGTCGCGATCGGGGCTTACGCCTGGCGCGAAAACCTGCGCGCTCTGGACGCGATCGAGGAAATTCCGGTCGAGATCGTCATCGAAGGCGGCGCAGCGAACGCCGACGCCGCACAAGCCGAAGCGGCGACGCCCGCGGACGCGCCGATGCAGGACGATGCTGTCGCAAACCGCATATCAGCCGAGATCGCGGCGCCCGCCATGCCGGAGCCGGCGCCGCCTGAGGAAACGATCGCCGCGGCCCTGAAGCGCGAGGCGGCCGAGGCGCAACCTCCCGAAGCCGCCGCGACGCTATTGACTGCGCCAGCCACGTCCCCCGCTGCGGACGCCGCATCCGCCGAGAGCCCACGCGAAGCCGCGCAGGAAGAGCGCGACGCCGCAGCGCGACAAAAAGCGGCGAAGCTGGCGCACGAACGCGCCGCACGGATCGCCCGCGAGCGCGCGCGCGCGGCGGAAGAGCGCGCGGAACTCGAGCAGGAGCGCCGGGCGCAAGCCAGGCGCGCGGCGCAGCGCGAACAACAGGCGCAAGCGGCGCAGGAGCGCCGCCGCATTGCGGCGCGTTCGCTCGGCGCGGCCGGGCAGCCGCGTCCCGCCGCGCAGGCCTTCGACGCCGCCGGCTATCGCTCTGTCGTCGCGCGCGCGGTCTCGGCCTCGACCAGCCGGGCCTGCTCCGCTGGCGGCGGCGGCCGCGTCGTCGTCGCGCTGCTGATCTCCCCGTCCGGCCGGATCGCGAGCGCCTCGCTGTCGAGCGCGAGCGGCAATTCCATGCTCGATACCGTGGCATTGTCGGCGGTGCGGCGCGCGGGACCGTTCCCCGCGCCGTCGAACCGCGCGAGCGTCAGCGTGCCCGTGGTCGTGATCTGCCGCTGATCGTCAGGTCTTCGCGCCGAGACGGCGATACCGATAGTCGAGCGCGCCCGAGGCCGCATCATGCGCCGCGAGCGCGCCGACGCCGGCGTGAAGCGGCGACTTCTCGCAGATCGGATCGGTGTTGCGCGCGTCGCCGGTCAGCGCGAGCGCCTGGCAGCGGCAGCCGCCGAAATCGATTTCGCGGCGCTCGCACGAGCGGCAGGGCTCCTTCATCCAGTCGAGGCCGCGATAGGCGTTGAACGCCGGCGATTCGTACCAGATGTCGGCCACCGATCTCTCGCGCACGTTCCAGAAATCGAGATGCGGAATCGTTTCGGCGGCATGGCAGGGCAGAACCTTGCCCGACGGCGTGACGTTGAACGTGCGGCGCGCCCAGCCGCTCATGCAGGCCTTGGGATAGCGCGCGTGATAATCGGGCACGACGTGGTCGATGACGATCACGCCCTCGTGCGTCTTGCGCAGCGCCTCGACGGCGGCGACCGCGATCTCGGTTTCCGCGCGCGAGGGCATGAGCGCCGCGCGATTGACCAGACCCCAGCCGTAATATTGCGCATGCGCGACTTCCACGCGGCGCGCGCCGAGCTCGATCGCCAGCTCCACCATCCGCGCCGCGCGCGCGATGTTGGCGCGATGCATGACCGCGTTGATCGTCAGCGGCAGTCCCGCCTCGACGGTCCAGCGCGCAATCTCCTTCTTGCGGGCGAAGGCGCCGTCGTAGCCTGCGATGCGATCGGCGGACGCCGCCTCCGCGTCCTGGATCGAGAGCTGGAGATGATCGAGCCGCGCCGCAACCAACGCATCGAACAATCTGCGGTTGAGGCCGACGCCCGAGGTGATGAGGTTGGTATAGAGGCCGACGTCGGCGCAATGCGCGGTCAGGTCCGCAATATCCGTCCGCACGCAGGGTTCGCCGCCCGACAGATGCACATGCAGGACGCCGGCTTTGGCGGCTTCCGAGAAGACGCGCTTCCAGGTCGCCGTATCGAGTTCCGACGCCGGCTTTTCCAGTGCGACCGGGTTCGAGCAATAAGGGCAACCGAGCGGACAACGGTGCGTCAGCTCTGCGAGCATGCCCGCAGGGGCGGGAATGTCCGTCCGCGCGCTCACAGATCCACCATGCGCTTGCTCGCGAGATCGCCGACGAGCTTCGTCACGTCGCGCTCGATGACCGTGCGGTCGGCGTTGTAGGTCGCCGCGAGTTCGTCGACGATCTGGCGCAGGCTGCGCGCGCCGTCGCATTTCTCGATGACGGCGACGGCGATCGGATTGGCCTTGATCACGCGCTCGGGCGCAAGCAGCAGCCATTCGCCGCGCACCTCGTCGTGCTTGAGACGCACGCCGCGCGGCAGGCGCGGTCTGCTGTCGGGCCCCGGATTCATGGCCGCTTCGCCATGCCGTCGCCCGGCCGCCAGGCGCCCGGCGGAATATCGCCTGTCACATAGGCGTACCACAGCGCATCGAGCTGCGCCCAGAGCACGTCGCACTTGAAGCGCACGGCGGCCACGCAGGCGTCCTGTTCTTCGCGATTGCGGCAATTCTGCTTGATGAAGGCGAGCGCGAAATCGGAATCCTTCGGCGCCTGCGTCAGGCGGCGCTTGAAATAGGCCATCACGCGGTCGTCGATGAAATCATAGTGCTCGAGCATGCCGACGATACGTTCCTTGTGGATCGCCGGCGCGAACAATTCCGTGAGCGAGGAGGCGACGGCCGCCACCAGCGGCTCCTCGCGCACGAAGCGAACATAGGCTTCGACCGCAAATTTGGTGATCGGCAGCGCTCCGCGCCGCGAGGTCACGTAATCGCGCGAAAACCCGAGTCCGTCGGTCAGCACGAGCCAGCGCTCGATGCCGCCCTCCTCCTCGCCGTAACCGTCGTGGTCGAGCAGGCGGCGAACCCATTCGCGCCGCAAATCGCGGTCGAACGCCCGGCTCATGAACGCGGCGTCCTTGCGCGGCACGGCTTCCTGATAGCAATAGCGGTTGAGCGCCCAGGCCTGAACCTGATCGAGGCTGCACTGGCCGCCGTGCAATCGCTTATGGAAGGGATGGAGGTTATGGTAGCGCTCCACGCCGACGGCGCGAATGGCGGATTCGAATTCGGCCGCGCTCAGCATCTGCCCGGTCATAGAACGATCTCCATCCCGTCATGGCCGACATCCCAGCCGGCCCGCGCGACTTCCGCGCGCTCGGCGCTATCCTCGCGCAAAACGGGATTGGTGTTGTTGATATGGATGAAAATCCTGCGGCCGAGCGGAACCCGCGCGAAGGCGGCGAGCGATCCGTCTTCGCCGCTCATGGCGACATGGCCCATGCGCCACGCCGTCTTCTGCGACAGGCCGGCGCGAACCATCTCGTCGTCGGTAAAGGTCGTGCCGTCGAAAAAGAGCGCATCCGCCCCGGCGACGCGCGCAGCGAGAGCCGGCGTCACCTTCGCGCAGCCCGGAATGTAATAGACGCGCAGGTCCCCGCGCCGGATTTCGAGCCCGATCGTGCTCTCGGTTTCCGCGCCGATCTCCTTTTCGATGTCGGCGCTTTCGAGATAGAGCGGCGGTTTGCCGGGAGTTGCGAAGGCTTCGACCGTGAAGCCGAGGCCCGGATCGACGCGCGCGCCCGGCGCGACTTCGACGCGATCGACGAATTGCGCGTTGAGGACGCCGAAGACGCCCTGCGTCGTCTGCGCGAGGGTCGCGCGCGAACCGTAGATCGTGAAGGCCTGCTGCTCGCGCAACGTGAGCAGCCCTGTCAGATGGTCGACGTCGCCGTTGGTGAGAAAAACGCCGGCTATCGGCGACTGGCGCAGCGCGCCGCGCGGATGCAGCGCGGGCGTCGCGATGATTTGCTGGCGGAGATCGGGGGAGGCGTTCAGAAGCAGCCAGCGCGCGCCATCGGCGCTGATCGCCAGGCTTGATTGCGTCCGCGCGCGAACACGCGGATCATTCGCCCAGACGAGACGGCAATTCTCGCAAGCGCAGTTCCATTGCGGAACGCCGCCGCCTGCGCCCGATCCGAGCACGATGATACGCACAACGCGCCCTCAGCCCGGATGCAAGCGACGATCGTCGCGATCAGATCTCCGCCGAGGCGTAGCTCGTGACTTCCATGCCGACGCAGACTTCGGAAATTTCGGGAGTCGTCCAGGCCATTGCAGTCTCCTTCCTCGTTTGCTTCTACGGTCCGGCCGCAAACCCGGACATGGCGCATACGATATCGAGGGACAAAAGGCCGGACAATTGTACTACTCGGCTCTTGACAGACTTTCATTTCTCCGTTCGTCCACATCAGAACATTTGCACGCTGCATTGCACAAGTTTTTCTGAAATGTTTCTGGTCGAACTGTTGTCATGCGAATGAACTGAACCTGCGGGCGACGGCACTTGTACCTAATGGCAATTTCAATGCGTCCGGTCGCATGTTTCAAATCACGAAAGGGCTGACGCAAGCGCGCGGCGCGGTCCTCGTGTGAAGTGCGCATGGAGGAACGTTGATGACCGACAATAGAACGGGGCGTCTGCTTGCGGGCGTGGCGTTGACCATCGGGCTTTTCGCGGGCGTCGCGAACGCCAACGAATCCGCGATGAAGGCGGCCGCCGACCCCAACGGCTGGGGCATGTACAGCAAGGGGTACGACGGCACGCGCTTCAGCCCGCTCAAGCAGGTCAACGCCGACAACGTCAAGAATCTGAAACTCGTCTATTCTTTCTCGCTCGCCTCGCTGCGTTCGAACGAATCCTCGCCGCTGGTGATCGGCGACACGATGTATGTCACCTCCTCCTGGGGACCGAAATACGTCTATGCGCTCGACGCCGCGACCGGCGTGCGCAAGTGGACCTATGAGCCGGACATTCCGGACGACGTCCTGCAATACGCCTGCTGCGACGTGAACAGCCGCGGCGTCGCCTACGCCGACGGCATGATCTTTGTCGGCCGGCTCGACGGCAAGATGGTGGCGCTGGACGCCAGCACCGGCAAGGAGATGTGGAAGACCACCGTCATCGACTACAAGCAGGGCTCGGTCGTCACCTCCCCGCCGCTCGTCGTGAAGGACAAGGTCATCATTGGATTCGGCGGCGGCGAATACGGCGTGCGCGGTTCGCTGCAGGCCTTCGACGTCAAGACCGGCAAGGAAGTGTGGCGGACCTATACGGTTCCGCTGAAGAACGAGGCGAACGGCGATACGTGGAAGGGCGATTCCGCCGAGCACGGCGGCGGCGCGGCCTGGCTGACCGGCACCTACGATCCCAAGACCAACACGGTCTTCTGGGGCACCTCGAACCCCGGCCCCTGGAACACGGCCATCCGGTCGACCGGCGACGGCAATTTCGGCAAGCTCAGCAACCTCTACACCTCGTCGACGATCGCGTTCGATCCCGACACCGGCAAGATCAAGTGGTGGCAGCAGAACACGCCGGCCGACGCCTGGGACTATGACGGCGTGAACGAGGCGGTGCTCGCCGATCTCAAGATCGGCGGCAAGACCACGCCCGTCTTCATGAAGGCCGACCGCAACGGCTTCTTCTTCGTCACCAACCGCGAGACGGGCCAGGGCATCACGGCCGAGAAATACGTGCCGGTCACCTGGGCCAACAAGTGGGACGTGAAGACCGGCCGCGCCGATGAAAATCCGGCGCAGCGCGCGAGCCCCGGCAAGCCCGCCAAGAACGCGTGCCCGAACCTGATCGGCGGCAAGAACTGGCAGCCGATGTCGTTCAATCCCGGCACGGGCCTCGTCTACATCCCGTCCAACAACGTCTGCATGGACTGGTCGGTGTCGGACATCTCCTATAAGCGCGGCGTCTTCTATCTCGGCGCCGAATTCCCGACGCTGCCGGGACCGGGCGGCTATCTCGGCGAGCTGATCGCCTGGGATCCGGTCGCCAACAAGAAAGTCTGGGGCATGAAGTCCGATCTGCCGTTCAACGGCGGCACGATGACGACCGCAGGCAATCTGGTGTTCTGGGGCGATCTGCACGGCGATTTCCGCGCGATCAACGCGGCCAACGGCAAGGAGCTGTGGAAGGTCAATCTCGGCAGCGGCATCGGCGCCGGCCCGATCACCTATTCGGTGAAGGGCAAGCAATATGTCGCAGTCGTGGTCGGCCGCACGGCGGCCCTGCCCGCCTTCCTCGGCGACATCGGCAAGAAGATGACGGCGGCCGCGCCTGAAGGCGGCTCGCTGTTCGTATTCGCGCTCAACTGAGAAATCGGCGGCGGAGGACCGTGATGAATATTCGCAAGCTGGCGTCCTTCGCCGCAATTTCCCTGGCCGCCGTCACGGCGGCCCTCGGTCCGGCGGTCGCCGCCGGACCGGTTCCCCTGCGCCTGTGCGCCGATCCGGACAATCTCCCGTTGTCGAGCGAGAATTCCGCCACGCCCGGCGTTTACGTCGAGATCGGCGAGGCGATCGGCAAGGCGCTCGGCCGCCCGGTCTCGATGGTCTGGTATCGCACCAATTTCGGCAAACGCGCCGTGCGCGTGACTATGCTGGCCAACCAGTGCGACGCCACGATCGGCCTGCCGCAGGATTCCGATTTCATGGGCCCGCGCGTCATCTTCTCGAAGCCGCTGTTCAAGCTCGGCTACGTGCTCGTGACGCCGAAGGACTTCGAGTTCAAGGGGCTTTCCTCGCTCATCGGCAAGCGCGTCGCCGTGCAGTTCTCGACGACGCCGCACAACATGATCGGCCCGCGCGAGGACATCACCAGCGTCACCGTCCTCTCGCCGGAAGAAGGCATGAAGAAACTCGCCGAGGGCAAGGCCGACATCGGCTTCCTCTGGGGCGCGCACGCCGGCTATCTGAATGCGACCGCCTATGGCGACAAATACAAGCTGGTGTCCGTTGACGGGCCCGCCCTGCAATGGCCGACGGCGATCGGATTTGCCAAAGAGTCGAGCGAGCTCCGCGACAAGATCGACGCCCTTCTGCCGGACATGAAGGACACGATCGCCGCGGTCATGAAGAAATACGGATTGCCGGTCGACCAGCCCGTCAAGTTCGGCGAACTGGCGGCCGTCCGGCATGTGCGCGTGGCGGCGATGGGCGAAACCGCCTTTCAGGTCGCGCAAGCCGCGCAGCCGGCCACGGCGCCCGCAGCCGCGGCGCCTGCCGCGCCGAGCGCGCCCCCTGCCGCCGCCCCGGCCGGCAACCTCGCGGAAGGCAAGGAAGTCTTCAACGGCACATGCGCGCATTGCCATGGACCGGACGCCGTCCAGTCGGAAAAGAAAATCGACCTGCGCCGCCTGACGATCCGCTACGGCGACGACATGAAGGACGTGTTCTGGAAAACCGTGCACGACGGCCGTCCGTCCAAGGGCATGCCGGCGTGGAAGGAAGTTTTCACGGACGAGCAGCTCGGCAGCGTCCTCGAATATCTGAAAACCCTGCAAAGCACTGAATGATCAGCGCAACCGCCGCCGCGATCGGCTGACTGCGCTCGGGCCGCCGCGAAATCGGCGCGGAAAGACTGACGGTTCTACGATCGCGCGCTTTCGAACCGGATCGTCTGCGGCTCCCCCCTGCGGCGGCGGGAGCCAGGCGGCGCATGACGACATGTCAGCAGATACGCGGCAATTGCTCGCCGGACAGCCAGTCGACGATGCGTCCGCCCCCGAACGCCATCGTCATCTGCACGAAGCGCTGATCGTCGGCGACGATCTCGCCGATCAGCGCGGCGTCCGCGCCGAGCGGATGCGCCCGCATGGCCGCCAGCAAGGTTGCGGCGGCGTCCGGCGCGACGACCGCGACGAGCTTGCTTCATTGGCGACATGAAGCGGATCGAGCCCGAGAAGCTCGCAGGCGGCCGCCACGGCCGGTCTGATCGGCAGCGCTTCTTCCGAAATGCGCACGCCGACGCGCAATTGATGCGCAATCTCGTTGAGCGTGGCCGCGAGCCCGCCGCGCGTGGGATCGCGTATCAGCCGCAATGCCGGTCCACCTTGGCGTCGCTCACGACGAACGCCACGCCGGCCTTGCGCGCGGCCTCTCCCCTGCAACCGCGCCTCGACGGAAGCCGGCGTATCCGGCGGCCACAAAAATTTGACAACACAATATTGCTATAGCAACATAAGTGGCAGGAGCGCGCCGGCGCGCTTGATTCAGACCCCATCGCCCGGTGTCGTCCGAAATCAGAAGCCAAAGACGCTTCGAACGGGAGGGAAAACTATGCAACGGTTCCTTGCGGCCGGAATTTCGGCCATTGCGCTCAGCGTCTCGGGCGGCCTTGCACGAGCCGAAATATCGGATGGCGTCGTGCGGATCGGCGTTCTCAACGACACGTCCGGCGTGTTCCAGGATTACAACGGCCCCGGCTCGATCGAGGCCGCCAAAATGGCGGCGGAGGATTTCGCGGGCGGCGGAAAGAACATCAAGGTCGAGATCGTCTCGGGCGATCATCAGAACAAGCCGGACGTCGGCTCGTCCATCGTGCGCCGCTGGCTCGACGTCGAGAAGGTCGACGCCATCGTCGACCTGCCGAATTCCGGCGTGGCGCTGGCCGTCAACACGATCGTGCGCGGCACGCCGATGACCATGCTGGCCTCGGCCACCGCGACTTCCGATCTCACCGGCAAGGCCTGTTCGCCCAACGTGGTGCAATGGGTGACGGACGCATGGGCGATCTCGCATGCGACCTCCGCCGCCATGCTGGAGCGCGGCGGCGACAGCTGGTATTTCGTCACGGTCAATTACGCGCTCGGCAATTCGATCGAGGCGGACGCCACCGCCTACATTCAGTCGAAGGGCGGCAAGGTTCTCGGCTCCAGCAAGCACCCGCTTGGCGCCTCGGACTTCTCGTCGTTCCTGCTGCAGGCGCAGGCGTCGAAAGCCAGGGTCGTGGCGCTGGCCAACGCCGGGCCGGACACCGCCAACGCCATGAAACAGGCGGCCGAATTCAACATGCGCGCGCAAGGCCAGTCGCTCGTCGCCTTCCTGATGTTCGTCAACGATGTCCACGCGATGGGCCTGAAGACCGCGCAGGGACTGCAGCTGACCGAGGCTTTCTACTGGGACATGAACGACGAGACGCGCGCCTTCGCGAAGAGGTTTGCGGCGCGCATGGGCGGCAAGATGCCGAGCGCGAACCAGGCCGGCGTCTATTCCGCCACCCTCGCCTATCTCAAGGCGGTCGCGGCCACGGGCAGCGACAACGCCAGCGACGTGGTTCCGCAGATGAAGAAGGCGCCGTTCCACGATCCGCTGTTCGGCGACATGAGCGTGCGCGCTGACGGCCGCGCCGTTCACGCGATGCATCTGTTCCAGGTCAAGTCGCCGGAGGAGAGCAAATATCCTTATGACTATTACAAGCTGATCAAGACGATCCCCGGCGATCAGGCCTTCCGGCCGATGGCCGAGGGCGATTGCGCGCTGGCGAAATGAGGGAGGGGAACATGAACGCGACCGTCGAAACACACACCTCCGCGCCCATCCTGCACGCGGACCCCTTCACGCGGGAATTCATGGACGATCCCTATCCGCATTTCGAGGCGATGCGCGAGGCCGGTCCTGTCCTCTGGTCGCCGAAATACGGATGCTATTTCGTCGCGCGACACGACGACGTCCAGCGCGTGCTCAGCGAATGGCAGAGCTTTTCCTCGGCGGCGGGCGTGGGACTCGCCAATTTCAACAAGGAAACGCCGTGGCGCCCGCCCAGCATCGTGCTCGAGGCGGACCCGCCGCTGCACACGCGCACGCGGACGGTGCTCGCCCGCACCATGACGCCCGGCGTCGTGAAGGCGTTGCGCGAGCGGTTCGAGCGGGAGGCGGAGATTCTCGTCGACCGGATGCTCGATCTCGGAACCTTCGACGGCGTCACGGATTTCGCCGAACATTATCCGACCAAGGTCTTTCCCGACGCGCTCGGGCTGCCGGCGAAGGGCCGCGAGAACCTGTTGCCCTACGGCTCCATGGTGTTCAATTCGTTCGGGCCACAGAACGAATTCACGCAGGCAGCGATGGCCAACGCCGATGCCGTGCGCGGCTGGATCATGGCCAATTGCGCGCGCGCCGCCCTGACGCCCGACGGGCTGGGCGCGACGATCTACGCCGCGGTCGACACGGGCGAACTGAAGGAGGACGAAGCGGGCATGCTGGTGCGCTCGTTCCTCTCGGCCGGCGTGGATACGACCTGCGACGCCTTCGGCAACCTGCTGTGGTGTCTGGCGACGCATCCCGATCAATGGAAGAAGCTGCGTGAAAAACCGGAGCTGGCGCGCAACGCTTTCGAGGAGAGCCTGCGTTACGAGGGGCCGGCGCAGGCCTTCTTCCGGACGACGACGACGGACACCGAGATCGGCGGCGTGTCGATCGGCGCGAACGAGAAGATCTGCGCCTTCATGCAATCGGCCAATCGCGATCCGCGCCGCTGGGAGCGGGCGGACGAATTCGACATCGAACGCAAAGTGGTCGGCCATATGGGCTTCGGCACGGGCATCCACGGCTGCGTCGGCCAGCCGATTGCCCGGCTCGAGGGCGAGGCGGTGTTCGCCGCATTCGCGCGCAAGGTCGCGACGATCGAACTCGTCGGCGCGCCGAAACGGCGCTACAACAACGTGCTGCGCGCGTTTGCATCACTGCCGGTGCGCGTGACACGCCAGTAAGGGAGAGTCGGATGCGCGCGCGGCGGGCTGTCGGGAATGCGGAAAACGGAACGCCGGCGCGGCGCAAGTCGCCGGTCGGCGGCGACATCCGCAGTTCGCCCAAGGCGCTCGATCTCGACAATTACGCCGTGGCCTATCTCACCTGGATCGCCAACAAGATTTCGAGCAGCGCTTCGGTCATCTACCGCAAACGGTTCGGCGTCGGCGTGACAGATTGGCGCATTATGGCGCTGCTGGCGGTCGAACCGTGGATTCCGGCCGGGCGCATCTCGGAAGTCATCGGCTTCGACCGGGCCGTCATCAGCCGCAGCGTCGCCTTCATGCAGGAACGCGGCCTGGTCGAGACGCGGTTCCAGGACAACAATTTCCGCCGGCAGTTCATCGCCCTGACCAAAGCGGGCCTCGAACTGCACGACCAGATCGTCGATGTCGCGCGCGAACGCGAGGAATTCCTGCTGGCCGGCCTCAGCGAGCAGGAACGCCGCGCCGCCATTCGCCTGCTGGCGAAAATTCACGTCCGGGCCTCTCAGCTTGCGGGCGTCGGCGACGCCTGACCGAGAACCGGGCGGCCCCCCGTCTTGCAACCGGCCGCGGCGGCGGATGGCGGCGATCCCGGCGTCCGGGGCAGGATCGTCAGGGCGGCCGGCGCGATCGTGTCTCCCGGTTTCAAACTTAGACCAATTCAAAAGGCGCCCCACCCGCATTGGGCCGACCGAGCGCCTGTGCTACGCGATGCGCAACCATAGGAACGCGTCGATGATCGTCTGCTCGTGCAACCGCCTGTCCGACCGCGAAATCGCCGGATGCTGCGCGCAGTCGGCCACCGCCACCGTCGCCTCCGCTTATCGCGCTCTCGGATGCGCGCCGAAGTGCGGCCGCTGCGTCAGCACGATCAATCAAATCCTGAAGGACGCGCGCGCCGCCGTATGCGACCGCGGCTGCATCCCCGGCCGGTGCGAATGCATCGAGGCGGCCAAGCAAGAGGCTGCATGAAGGCCGTCTCGACGCGCCTTCGGCTGTTTCGCGCGGGACCGTTGCGCCATGGATGAGCTGAACGGCCGGCTGGTCGCCTGTCAGCTTCTGATCGCGGGGCTTGTCGCGCGGCTCGCCAATACGTCGTCCGATCCGTTGCGCTTCGTCACGGATTTTCGCGACGAAATGCACGCCGTGGTTTCGGGCGTGCGTATCGCGGACCGCGAGGAGGAGACGGCCGTGCGCATGGCCGCGCGTCGCACGCTGGACGAGCTGTTTGCGTTGATGAAGCCGCCATCGGACACACACGACTAGAAGTTCGTGTCCGGACGCTCGACCGAAGCGGCCTCCGTCCCCTTGCGGACGATATCGTTCGCCCGCCATGCCGGCTTCTCCGCTCCACAAATCCCGATCACAACAAGGGCGCGCTCGGCGGATCGAACGTTTCAGCGCCAGAATTTATAACATTTCCAAACTGGACTTTTCGACTTCTTCCAATGTGACCAACGCATTCGCCTTTTAATTGACTCGCCGTCTCGCAATGCGGCACTGCTCCGGTCGAGTATGGCTAAAACTCGCTTGGAACTTGTCGAAAGAGAGATGACATGGGTGTCGTGAAGTCGCCGCGTTCGTTGCGTCGCCAGCAAGCGCGTCACCCCTCGGAGAGCATCGTCGCGCCGTCCCTCGCGCTCGTCTGCGCCGCTGCTGGCGGCAGCGTCGCCGAGGCGCAAACGCAACCCTCGACGCTTCCTCCCGTGGTCGTCGACGCTCCCGTGGCCAAGCGCCGTCCGGCCGCAGCGCCGAAGCCGGGCCCCACGCACGTGCGCGCACGCACCGCCATACGCCGGCGCGCGCGCACGGCGCCGGTCGCAGCGCCCGCGCCGGCCGCGCCGAGCCCCGCGCCCGTTCCGACCTTCGCCCGCCTGCCGAGCGGCAATCCCTATGCGCAGGCCGGCGCGCCCTACAAGGTCAATCGTCTTCAGTCGAAGAAATTCTCCGAGCCGATCGCCAACACGCCGCGCACGATCACCGTGCTGTCGAAGGAAGCGCTCGAGGACAAGGGCGCGACCAGCCTGCGCGAACTCGGCCGCAGCACGGCCGGCGTCACGCTCGGGACCGGCGAAGGCGGCAACGCCTTCGGCGACCGCTTCTTCATCCGCGGCTTCGATGCCCGCAACGACGTCTTCCTCGACGGCATCCGCGATCCTGCCGTCAGCGTGCGCGAAAACTTCTTCACCGAGCAGGTCGAGATCCTGCGCGGCCCTGCTTCCTCCTTCGCGGGGCGCGGCACCGCCGGCGGCGCGATCAACATCGTGACCAAGAAGGCGAGCACCGACGGCAATTTCCGCATCATGGAAGGCACGGGAGCGCCGACCGATCGCGGCGGCCGCTTCACCGTCGACGTCAACCAGGTGATCAACTCCGATCTCGCGATCCGCGTGAACGGACTCTACCAGAACCAGAAGGTCCCAGGCCGCGATTTCGTCACCGACAACCGTGCGGGCGCGGCGGTCTCCGTCGTCTACAAGCCGATCGAGCCCCTGAAGATTTCGCTCGACTACATCCACACCGATCTCTGGGGTCTCCCCGACTTCGGCGTGCCCTACAACAGGTTCGGAACGAACCGTCCCTTCACTGAGGGCTTCACCGACCGCAATCTGTGGTACGGCTTCGCCAATCGCGACTTCCAGCGGATCCGTCAGGACATCGGCACAGCGGGCGTCGAATATCAGCTCAACGACCATGTCACGCTGTCGTCGCGGTTCCGCCGCCAGCAGTCGCTGCTCGATTATGTCGGCACGCTGGCGGAAGGGCCGACCTTCGCCACGACTATTCCCGGCGGCCAGGTCAGCCTCAATCCGCAGAGCAGGTATCAGCAGACGGCCGTCATCGCGAGCCAGAACGATGCGACCATCAAGTTCGACACCGGGCCTGTCATGCACACGTCCGTCGTCGGCACGGAGATTTCGCACGAACAGATCACGCGCGATTCCTACGCGGGTCTTTCCTCCGAGGCGGTGGGTCCCGGCGCGTTCAACGGAAACGGCTCGGTTCCCGGCGGCATCCTTTTCCCGCCCAATACCTTGCCATTCACCAGCAAGCCCTATCTGTCGGGCAATCCGACCAACATCGTCGTCGACAGCAAGTCGGCCTATCTCATCCACACGGCGAACTATAACGACTTCATCATCGCCAACGGCGGCATTCGCCTCGACGACTACCGCATCTCCTCCTATTCGCCGACCGTCGCGGCGGCCGCCGTGCAGGGCCTGACGGCGCCGACGACATTCTGGAACGCCTATGCAGGCGCCCATTCGTCGCTGTTCAACTACAACGCCGGCCTCGTGGTGAAGCCCCTGCCCGGCTGGAGCGTCTACGCCGCCTATGCGACATCGGCCAATCCCGTCGGCGCGGAGCTCGACGGATCGGCCGCCGCCTATGGCGCGCTGAATGCGTCGTCGCAGATCCTGGCGCCGGAAAAGAACAGGTCGGTCGAGGTCGGCTCCAAGCTGGAGCTTTTCGACAAGCGCCTCCTGTTGACGGCCGCCCTGTTCCAGACGACGAAGACCAACGCGCGCGAAGTATTCGGCACGAACGTCTACAACAGCGGCGCCTACCGGATCCAGGGCATCGACCTCGGCGTCTCCGGCAAGATCACCGACAAGTGGAGCGTGCTCGGCGGCATCGTGCTGATGCAGTCGAAGGTGACGAGTTCGAAGGCGGTGACCAATATCGGCCTGCCGCTCGCCAATCTCGCGCACGCCTCCTTCAGCCTGCTCTCCAAGTATCAGGTGACCGACGCCTGGGAGGTCGGCGGCCAGGCGGTCTACAATTCGCGGCGCTATGGCGGTTCGTTGCTTGCGGCCAACGGCGGCGCGGCGATCAGCGCGGTCACCTTCCTTCCGGCGCCGACGGCGGCCAATCCCTTCCTCAACGTGCCGACCGTGCTGCCGTCCTACTGGCGCTTCGACGCGTTCACCGAATACAAGATCACGGAGAACGTGACCGCGAAGGTGCAGGCGATCAACATCTTCAACCGCACCTATTACGACGCCTTCTACCAGTCGGCGGCGCCCTTCGCGCAGGTCGCGCCCGGTCGCAGCGTGCAGTTCAGCATGAAGGCGACCTTCTGATGCTGATCTGCATTCCCGAGGTCCTGAGCAAGGCGGAGGTCTCCGACTTCCGCCGGCTCATGGACGCGGTCGAATGGGAAGATGGACGCTCCACCGCCGGCGCGCAGTCGGCCATGGTCAAGAAGAACGAGCAATTGCCCCCCGACGGCGAACTCTCGCGGCGGCTCGGGCAACGCGTCGTCACGGCGCTCACGCGCAACGCGACTTTCGTGTCCGCGGCGATTCCGTTCCAGATTTTTCCGCCCCTGTTCAACCGTTACGGCATCGGCCAGAAATTCGGCGTCCATGTCGACAATGCGGTGCGGGGAGACCCGCTGACCGGCCTGCGCATTCGCACCGATCTTTCGGCGACCCTGTTCCTGGCGGAGCCCGAGGACTACGACGGCGGCGAACTCGTGATCGAGGATTACTATGGCTCCCACGAGGTGAAATTGCCTGCGGGCGATCTCGTGCTGTATCCTTCCAAGAGCCTCCATATGGTGGCGGAGGTGACCCGGGGCGCGCGCGTCGCCTCGTTCATGTGGATGCAGAGCATGATCCGCGACGATCAGGCGCGCAGCATGATCTTCGATCTCGACAATTCCATCCAGGCGCTGAGCGAACGTCTGGGACGCGACGATCCGGAAACCGTGCGGCTGACCGGCGTCTATCACAACCTCATCAGATATTGGGCCGAGACATGAAACTTCAGATTGCGCGGCGCGGAATTTCCGCCATGGCCTTCGCGCTGGCGAGCGCGCCTGCGCTGGCCCAGGACGCTGTCGCCGTCGCGATGAAGCCCGCAGGCGCGATCCCGCACGAATTGTCGCCCTGGACCATGTTCATGTCGGCCGACATCGTGGTGAAGGGGGTGATGATCGGCCTCGCCATCGCCTCGCTCGTCACCTGGACGATCTTCTTCGCCAAGACGTTCGAAATCTCGGGCGCGCGCCGTCGCCTG
>DAIRCS010000013.1:40244-47502 GCA_036796555.1 Rhodoblastus sp.
CATCGCCGAGGCGCCGAGCGTCTCCGACGCGCGCGCTGCGGCCGCCGGGACGGCGCCCGTCATGACCGCGCTTCTGGAAGCGGCCGAACAGGAAGAGCGGCTTTCCGCCTCCGTCGGCGCGCAGGGCCGCACGCTGGAGCGCGCCGCCTCGCGCTTCGCCGAGATCGTGCGCGGCGAACAGCGCGCCGTGCGCACCGGCATGGGCGTCCTCGCCACCATCGGTTCGACGGCCCCCTTCGTCGGCCTGTTCGGCACGGTCTGGGGCATCATGAACTCGTTCATCGGCATTTCTAAATCGCAGACGACCAATCTCGCCGTCGTCGCGCCGGGCATCGCCGAAGCCTTGCTTGCGACCGCCATCGGCCTCGTCGCCGCGATCCCGGCGGTCATCATCTACAATCATTTCACACGCAGGACGGCCGGCTATCTCGACATCGTCGGTCAGGCCTCGGGCGCGGCCGCGCGCCTGCTCTCGCGCGATCTCGACAGCGGCGCGCGGCGCGCCTACCCCCGCGCGGCGGAATAGGCCATGGGCTTCTCGCTCGGCGACGCCGACAGCGACGATCTCGCGGAATCCCACGAGATCAACGTCACGCCGTTCATCGACGTGATCCTTGTGCTGCTCATCATCTTCATGGTGGCGGCGCCGCTCTCGACCGTGGATCTGCCGGTCGATCTGCCGACGTCGAGCGCGACGCCGCAAAAGCGGCCGGACAAGCCGACCTACGTCACGATCGCAGGCGATCTCGCCGTGTCGCTCGGCGAAACGCCGGTGAAGCGCGTCGACCTCGTCGCCGCGCTCGACGCGCAGCCCTCCGAGCAAGGCAAGGACCGGCGCATCTTCCTGCGCGCCGACAGGAACGTGCCCTATGGCGAAATGATGGACGTGCTCGAACGTCTGCGCAAAGGCGGCTATCTGAAGGTCGCGCTGGTGGCGCTGGAAGCCGTGAGCCAGCCGTCCGACGGCAAGCCGCAACCGTAACGTGGCCGCGACGCGCACGCTTCTTCCGCTCGGCGGCTCGCCGCGTCTCTGGGTAGTCGCGGCTCTCTTCGCGGGCTCGCTGCATCTCGGCGTCGCAGGCGTCGCCGCGTGGTCGCTGCGCGCCGAGGATGCCGACGACGACGACGGCGCGCCGGCGATCGAACTGGCGATGGACATGGCCGCGCCGAAGACCGAGCAGAACGATCTGCCGCCCGGCCCCGAAGCCGACGCCTCCGCCGCCGCGCCCGAGAGCGCGCAATCGGCGGCCAAGGCGGAGCAAAGCGATCGCCCCAGGCAGGAGCCGGTCGAATCCGACAACCCCGATCGCATCGTCTCGCCCAAGGAGACGAAGACGCCGGAGCGCGAGCCCGAGCCCCAGGTGCGGCAGTCGGAGGCTTCGACCGCATCGATCGCGTCCGAAGCCACCGCGGCCCCGCAGCAGGAGGTCGCGCGCGAGACGAGCGCCGCGCGCGCGCCTGTCCTCGGCGATGGACGCCAGGCGCTGAAAATCCGCGCGGACTGGCAGAAGCGCCTGTTTGCGCACCTCAGCCGGCACAAGAAATATCCGGCGGCCGTCGCCGCGCGCCAGGCCGAGAACCGCGTCGTCTTCACGCTGGACCGCCTCGGCCATGTCGTCTCGGCGCGCATCTCGAAGACGTCCGGCGACGCCGCGTTCGACAATGCGGCGCTCGACATGATGAAGCGCTCGGATCCCGTTCCGCCGCCGCCGCCGCTGGTCGCGGACGAGACGCTGACGTTCGAGATTCCCGTCCAGTTCCGTGCGACGTCCGCGCGCCCGCGATAGGCGCAATGCCCCCGGCGCCGGGCGCGACGGCCTCCATTTCGTCAGGGTTCCGAAGCGCGGGAACAATTCCGGCCCGCCCGCCGCGCCTATCCTTGCAGGCTTTCCTGCGGCATTTTGCACGGCTGAAGACGCGAAGGCTTGCAAATGACTTCGGTCGATCCGCAATTGATCGGCCGGGCCGAAGACAGCGCGGCGGCGGGAAATGTCCGCGAATCCTCCCGACCGGAGAATGGCCATGGGCCGACCGATCATTGGCGTGATCTGCAATTCGTATCTTCTCGAGGGACGAATGAAGGCGCAGGCCGTGGGCGAGCGAAACCTGCGCGCGCTCGTCGAAACCGCGCAATGCACGCCGATCCTGATCCCCGCCATGCCGGACGCCGTGGACGTCGCGTCCCTGATCGACCTCGTCGACGGAATCCTCCTCGTCGGAGGCCGGGCGAACGTTCATCCCTCACGCTTCGGCGTCGAGCCGGACCCCAGGCACGAACCCTATGACGAGGGACGGGACGCCGTCGCTCTGTCGCTGATCGTCGGCTGCGTCGATCAGGGCGTCCCGCTGTTCGGCGTGTGCCGCGGATTGCAGGAGATGAACGTTGCGTTCGGCGGCGCCCTGCATCCCGAGGTGTCAGAGATTCCAGGCCGCATGAACCATCGCGCGCCGCGGATCGCGACCGGGGAATTCCATCCCGATCCCGCTGTCGTCTTCGCCGAAAGACACGAAGTCAGGCTGACGAAAGGCGGCATTCTGGAGCAAATGCTCGGAACCACGACGATCCGGGTGAATTCCCTGCATGGCCAATGCATCTTGACGCCCGGAAGCCGCATCGCCGTCGAGGGCGTCGCCGAAGACGGAACGATCGAGGCCGTCAGCGTCACGCAGGCGAAGAGCTTCGCCGTCGGCGTGCAATGGCACGCCGAATACGATTCGCTGAACAATCAGGTCAACCGTTCCTTGTTTAACGCGTTCGGCGCCGCCGCCGGCCGGCGGCGATCGCGGCGCGTCGCCTGACATGCGCGCCCGATACGGGCTTTACCCGCGGACTGCGTAACCCACGGCCGTCATCGCGCCGCCTTGGCCTTTTCCACATCCGCGCCCTGCAGGAAGTCGATCAGCTTCTGCACGGGCCCGACCTGATCGATATGCGCGAGCATGTCCTGATAGGCCTCGGGCGCCCGCGGCGGCAGCTTGTGCGCAATGCCCTGGTGGCAGTCGATGCAGGTCTTGCCCGCGTTGAGCGCCGTCTCGTGCATTTTCGACGAGCGCGGCTCCTGAACGGACAGATCCATGTAGTCGAACTTGTGGCAATTGCGGCACTCGCGCGAATCAGTCGTCTTCATCGCGCGCCAGACGCTCTTAGACAGCTCCAGGCGATGCGCGTTGAATTTCTCCGACGTGTCGATCGTGCCGAGCGCCTTGTGCAGCAATTCGTTCGAGGCCTGGATCTTGCGAACGACCTTGTGGCTCCATTCCTTCGGCACATGGCAATCCGGGCAACTCGCGCGCACGCCCGTGCGGTTCGAGTAGTGGATCGTCTTGCGGTATTCGACGAAGACGTTGTCTTTCATCTCGTGGCAGGAAATGCAGAAGGCCTCCTGATTGGTCGCCTCCATCGCCCAGTTGAAGCCGCCCCAGAACAGGATGCCGACGACGAAGGCGGCGATGGCGATCAGGCCCC
Source organism: Rhodoblastus sp. (assembly GCA_036796555.1). GTDB lineage: Bacteria > Pseudomonadota > Alphaproteobacteria > Rhizobiales > Beijerinckiaceae > JAJXWB01. Next base: position 43,711 of record DAIRCS010000013.1, read on the forward strand.
ACAGCCACGGCGCGCGATAGGAGAAGAACCAGGCGAGAAGCCGCCTGATCGCGCCTTGCGGCTTCGCGCCGGGCGCATCGCCGGCGATCGGTTTCGGGTCGTGCATGTCGGCCTCCCGTCACTTCACCTGCGTGGCGTTCTCGAACGTATTGCCGACGAGCGGCTTGGCGTCGGCCTGCGGCACGTGGCATTGCGTGCAGAAATATCGCGTGCCGGCGACCTTATCGAGCCGCGCGCCCTGCCGATCGACGTAGTGCGTCTCGGAGATTTTCGGCGCGTGGACGCGCGTATTGCCCGGCCAGTCGTGGCAATTCATGCAGGCGTTGTTGTCCGTGCTGATCTGGTAGCCGTCGATCTTGTGCGGGATCAGAGGCGGCTGCTGTCGATAGGCGCGGCCGAATCCTTCGGCAGGCGTCGACTGCTTGTAGATGTCGGGCGCGGCGTCGAGCTGATTGACCGGCGTCTCGCGCAGGCCTTTCACGCCGCGGTCCTGCGCGATCACGGACGACGCGATCGCCCCAAGCGTCGACAGCAGCGCCGCCGCGGCGAGGATGTGGATTGTCTTTGCCATCGGCTTACCCCTTCGCAAGCGAGGATTCCTGAGTGAGGGACGCGGCCAGCGCGAGCGGCGGCGCGACCTTGTGATCGAAACGATGCGCGAGATGGAACACCTTGCGCGGGCAGACATCGACGCAGGCGCCGCACAGCGTGCAATCGCCGCTCGCGATGATCGGGCTCGCGCCCGTCCTGCCGCCGCGCAGCGCCGGCGAGATGACATGCGGCTCCGGGCAGACCGCGAAACAATCCATGCAATCGTCGCAGGAGTCGCGGCCGCCGGCCGACACGCGCAGGAGCGTCGCCTTGCCGAGCGCGCCGTAGAAGGCGCCGACCGGACACAGATGTCCGCACCAGCCGTCCCTGGCGACGAAGAGATCGAAGACGAAAATCGCCAGCGCGCCGGTCGCCGCAAACGGCAGGCCGAAGATGAGCGCGCGGTGCAGCGCCGTGATCGGATTGACGAGTTCCCAGGCGATCGTTCCCGAGACGAACGACAGGACGAGGACGCCGATCGCGAGATAATTGCGGAATTCCGGACGCAGCTTCGCGGTCTGCCTGACGCCGAGACGGCGCCGGATGGCGGCGGCGAGATCCGTGACTGGATTGATCGGGCAGACCCAGGAGCAATAGCTGCGCCCGCCGAGCGCCAGATATGCGGCGAGCACGATCGCGGCTCCGATCAACGCGGTCGTCTCCGGCCAGTGGCGCGCGAACAGCGATTGCAGCAGCACGAAGGGATCGGTGAGCGGCAGGATGTCGAGCGTGCGCGAGGATGCGAGATTGCCCTTGGCGATCCACAGCGCGAACCAGGACCCGGTGAGAAAGACGAGCAGGAACGACGCCTGCGCGAGCCGCCGCAGGACGAAATAGCGGCGCGAGGCCCAGACGCCCTTGATCTCGTAAGCCTCTGCATAGGGAGAGCGCGCGCTCATGGCTTGATTCCCGGAACCGGCTCGCCGGTCGGCGTGCGCGTCGGCAGTTTGACGGGCGCGTCGACGAGCGCTCCGCCGGCCTTCTGCTTCTCCACCCAGCCGCGCCTGTAGTGCGCGTCCTGCTTGAGGGCGGCGAGTTCGACCGGCAGCACCTTGATCGCGGCCTCGGTCAGCACGCAGGATTTCTCGCACTTGCCGCAGCCGGTGCAAGAGTCCGAATGGACCGTCGGCTCGAAGATCGCGTGCTTCGCCGTCCGCGCATTGTGCGACAGCTCGAGCGTGATCGCCTTGTCGATGGCGGGACACACGCGATAGCAGACGTCGCAGCGCAGCCCCTGCAGGTTGAGGCAAGTCTCGCGGCTGGTGATGACCGCGACGCCCATCTTCGCCTTGGCGATATCAACGAGCGCGTGGTCGAGCGCGCCGGTCGGACAGGCCTTCACGCAGGGGATGTCGTCGCACATTTCGCAAGCGACATCGCGCGCGATGTAATAGGGCGTGCCGGGCGCGGGCCCGTCGCCCCAATCGGCGAGCTTCAGCGTCTTGTAGGGGCAGTCGCGCACGCACAGGCCGCAGCGCACGCAGGCCGAAAGGAACGCGCCCTCCTCGCGGGCGCCCGGCGGCCGCAGCATCTGCGCGGGCCTCGCCTGCGACTGGCGCTCGAACGCGCCGAGCGCCAGCGTCGCCGCCACGGCGCCGCCGCCGAAGCGGGCGATATCCGCGAACGCCTTGCGGCGGCCGGGATTCGCAGGCGCGCTTTTCGTCGGCGCGTTCATCGCTGTCACGCTCCCCCGTTCAGGATCACGCCGGCGCCACGCGGCAGGCGCATTTCTTGAAATCGGTCTCCTTCGAGATCGGGCAGGTCGCATCCAGCGTCAGCTTGTTGACGAGCTGGTTTTCATCGAAGAACGGGAAGAACACCACGCCGCGTGGCGGCTTGTTGCGTCCCTTCGTCTCCACGCGCGTCAGCACTTCGCCGCGGCGCGTCTCGACCTTCACGGTCTGCCCGCGCAGGATCTTGCGGTCGGCGGCGTCGTCGGGGTGCATGAACAGCATGGACGCCGGCACGGAACGATGCAGCTCCGGCACGCGGCGCGTCATCGAGCCGGAATGCCAGTGCTCGAGCACGCGGCCCGTCGACAGCCACAGGTCGAAATCCTTGTCGGGGCTTTCTGCCGCCGGCTCGTAGGGGCAGAAGATGATGCGCGCCTTCTTGTCCGGCTTGCCGTAGAAGGCGACGCCTTCGCCCGCCTTCACGTAGGGGTCGTAGCCCTCGCGGAAACGCCACAGCGTCTCCTTGTTGTCGACCACCGGCCAGCGCAGGCCGCGCGCCTTGTGGTATTGCTCGAAGTCCGCGAGATCGTGCCCGTGGCCGCGCCCGAAGGCGGCGTATTCCTCGAACAGGCCCTTCTGCACGTAGAAGCCGAAGGCCTCCGCTTCAGAATTGTCGAAGCCCTTCTGGACGTCGCCCTTCGGGAACTTGTCGACCGAGCCGTTGGCGAACAGCACGTCATACAGCGTCTTGCCGCGATATTCCGGCTTCCTGGCGATCAGCTCCTCCGGCCAGACCTCCTCGACCTTGAAGTATTTCGAGAATTCGATGGTCTGCCACAGATCGGAACGCGCCTCGCCCGGCGCCTTCACCTGCTGGCGCCAGAACTGCGTGCGGCGCTCGGCATTGCCGTAGGCGCCTTCCTTCTCCATCCACATGGCGGTCGGCAGGATGAGGTCGGCCGATGTCGCCGTCACCGTCGGATAGGGATCGGAGACAGCGATGAAATTCGCGGGATTGCGATAGCCGGGATAGCCCTCCTCGTTCATGTTGGGCGCGGTCTGCATGTTGTTCGTGCATTGCACCCAATAGGCGTTCAGCTTGCCGTCCTTCAGCATCCGGTTCTGCAGAACCGCGTGATAGCCGATCTTGTCGTTCAGCGTGCCGGGCGGCAGCTTCCAGATCGCCTCCGTCGCCTCGCGATGCTTGGGATTGCCGACCACCATGTCGGCCGGCAGGCGGTGCGCGAACGTGCCCACCTCGCGCGCCGTGCCGCAGGCGGACGGCTGGCCCGTGAGCGAGAACGGCCCGTTGCCGGGCTCGGAGATTTTGCCCACCAACAGGTGCACGTTGTAGATCATGTTGTTGACCCACGTGCCGCGCGCATGCTGGTTGAAGCCCATCGTCCAGTAGGACACGACCTTCTTCTTCGGATCGGCGTAGAGCCTGGCGAGCCGCTCGAGATTCTCTTTCGGCACGCCGGACATTTTCGCGGCATAGTCGAGCGTGTAGGGCTCGAGCAGCTTCTTG